>DATFNI010000437.1:0-7115 GCA_035266485.1 Balneolales bacterium | reverse complement strand
ACCTTGTTCCCTGACTGCAGGCGGTAAAAATATACCCCGCTGGATAGTTGTGAGGCGTTGAAGGTTACCTCATGAATGCCTTTTTGCTGATTCGCATCCACCAGGGTGGCTACCCGCCGGCCCAATATATTCCAGACGCTCAGCCGGACGTGAACACTCTGCGTCAACCGGTAACTAATGATCGTGGTCGGGTTGAACGGGTTCGGGTAGTTTGCGTTTAAGTGCATCTTGGTTGGTTTCACAGAGAGAACACTGTCGGTCTGGCTTCCGGCCACCCCATTAGGACTGGAGGGGGCCATCGGTACGGTTCCGTCAATTGCGCCCTGCATCTGTTGTTGTGCAATGGCATATTCGGCCTGCACCTGCTTTTGGGGTACCCCCAGGCTCACCTCGGTCTGCTCTACTTTATCTAACATTGCCAGGGCCTTTTGATGGTAGCCCTGCTGGTCCAGCAGATTCATCCGGTCGGTCATCAGGGCGAGTTTGCCGCGGGTTGAAGTGATGTACGGGGTATATTTGCTCACTTTGCTCCGTGCTTCCACATACCTGCCGAAAAGCTCTGCCTCGTGTTCGTCCATGAGCATGAGTTGTTCGACCTGGGATGCCGAGAGGATAACATTGTTTGCATCCGAAACGTGCGTTCCGTTAAGGTAATCCTGGATCATTCCGCCCCACAGGGTCCGGTCTTGCTTCCGTTCACTTGTAAAACTGGTGTCTCCCCAGGATGCCATGTGCAACAGGTAAAGTTGCTGCATCATTTTGATCAGGCTTTGGCCATCTTTGGCATTATAAATTTCCCCCCAAAGAGTATGCATCAGTGCTCTTCTTTTTTGCAGGTCATTCGACAGGGCTCCACCGGAAACTCCTGTTGTTGATGCGACCTTTTTAGTGTCCATGGTTAACCGGTTAGCCGTCTGTTGTACTAACATGTGTTCCGGGCTGGTCGGGGCCATCTGCCCGGGATATTCTGCTCCTGCCCCACAACCGGGTCCTCCTTGAAGGCAGGGGTCGGAGGTGAGATATCCGGAATAGTCAACAGGTCCACTGAACAGATTACTGGTTGGATAGGCCGTGCCCCACCAATTTCCATAGGCGTTTACAGTTGTGGCACTTTGATTGTCAATAGAGCCATAGCCGCCAGATACGCTGTTCGACCCCGGCGATCCACTGGTGCCCATTGAGAGAGTACCGTCCGAATAATTGAGAATTTGATACGTGGGATTTTCCGAAATCAGGTTCCTTGCATTATCGGGAAGATATACGTAACTGCCCCCGGTAACTTCCAGACCTGAGCGGTTGGGATAATCATATGGATCGGTATCGTTACTTGTGAAAGCGTTATAATATATATTGGATGGATTACTATTGTAAAACCATATTCCTGCTGAGCCGTTATCCGTTACTGTGGCAGTGTTAAGAGAGGCGTTGGCATTATAGACAACTACACCAACGGTACTGTTGTCCCTGACCATGCAGTCGATCAGGGTAAAATCGGTTATTAAGCCATCACCGGATTGATTCCAATACGTACTGATGCCCCGCCAACCGTTTTGAAATGTACAGCTCTCAAAAGTGTTATTGTCACTTTCTACGTCTACATCTTCATGCCCATGGTCGAACATGGTCCAGACAAACGTGTTCCCGTCACCCTGCAAGACAACTCCGTTCCACACGATATTCGGACCGATGTCTGTCATGTACACTGGATTAATGTCCGTGCCGTTTGCTGAAATTTTAGAACCTGGATCGTCAATGAATTCAACCCCGTTACCCATGCCCAGTATCGTACCGGCATCAATGGTCAGTGTAGCATTCGATGAGATATGGACATTGGAAGGGACAGCGTACGCACCGTCAAGTGTAAGGTTGCTGGTTATGGGGCCACTTAGCGTATTAGGATAAAAATCAAAGCTGCCAATTTGTGTGCTCCATGCGTTAAGACTGGTGGCCCATTCGCCACACATCCATATCTTAGTGTTCTTGCCCCCATCGAGAGCTATGCCGCTGTAATCGCCCCATCTGTTCCTACGCGGATTAGATTGATCATAATGTATGTAGATTCCGGAACCTTCCTGGAGAGATTGGCTTGATTCCATAGCGTTATCAAAGGGTCTCCGGATTGCCCAACGAAAGCTTCCATACTCATTTGAACTTGAGCGACCGAAATCCAACGCAATATTCCCATAGTTATCTACATAAATATTAGGATAAAAGTAAAAAGAAGAGGCACTTCCATAAACAGCATCAATAGCAGCGCTATTCGTGCTCGTATTTATCTTCAGATATTGGATGGCATCCACATTGCCACTCCCCCAATTATGTTTTGTCGTAAAAGCTGTATACAAGTATCCATCACGCCACATACAATCTTGAGTTCGATTATCGCCAGCATCTAACCTAAAACCACTTCCCTCCTGGATGGCACTATCTGGAACCGAGTAACTGGCCACATTTATGATCGCCTGCTGATGAATGGAGGGATTGGAAATGGGATTATCGATTCGCCATAGAGTTACAGAGCTTCCACCATTATGTTCTGTATTAATCAAATAGGCGCTCGAAGTAGTTCCGAAATGATGAGCTGGCTTAAGGGCCAAAACAGGTCCGTAATTATCTGACATTCCAGCGAGGTCTGTATATGTTAGTGTTTGGTTATTATAAAGTTGGGATTTGTCTAAGATGCGAACTTTGGAGTATTTGAAATGAATTAATGCAGATTCTCCGTATTGATCAGATGTTATATAAATAGCAGTGTTATCATACCCAAGACCTGTATAGTCAGGGTAATACCCTGTATATGTGTTTCCTTTATATTTAGCATTCGATGTATATGGGTACCATGTGCCTGTGGGGTCAGAAGACGCGGAAGCGGCAATCTCATAATTTCCAGAAGTAAAATCTAACGCAACTATGACGTATCGCTGGGAATATTGATCATAAATTACCTTGGGATCAGCTATTTTACCGGTGACGCCGAAGAGATTTGAGAAAGATTTCTCCAATAATTCGGTGCCTGATTTGTTAAAGACAGCAAGCACGTCATTTACGGCTTCTACTACATAATTTGGCCCTACAGCAATCACCGGATCTGGAGGTGCATAAGTAGTTTCATTGATACCCTGAAAATTCTCATTGAGAACCTCCTGAGTTGTTGAATGAGATGAAGAGGATGACTTAGACATCCCTGCTAAAGTTCTGGAACTAGTTGGGGAATTACTCATAGTTGGCGCGTTACCATCTCGTTCTAAGGCAGCTCTCATCGTATCCGAAACAGCTTGTTCCTGCATGTATTTTTCAACTGTTGGAGAATAAGTTGGTCCGGGTCGAAACGGAATCGCAGTTACCGTGCTATGCCCTAAATTTTTAGGTGACTGTGGCAGGTTCGAAAGTGAAACCGCTCCGCTGGGAGGTGTGGTTCCCCTATAAGGCTGATACTTGGATTGCGCCAAAATTTGCGTCCAGCACAGAAAGATTACAGCCAATATTACTATTACCGATCTATATGATTTTGTATTTATACGCATAATGGTTCCCCTTCTTCTCAAGGAAGTAGTATTCATGTTTTTGCAAATCATTTTCTGCCTTGACACACTTTAATTACAAAAAGTAAGTCCAGCTTAAGTTTAGTCTATTTTGTAAGACATTAGCGTCCACGTCGAAGTATACCAGTAAACAGGTCCTGTAGGTGAAGTACCAAAAATCTCGTCAAAATGTGCCTTCACAATGCCAATATTAGGTTCGATCCAGTAAGTAATAATACCTGAGGTCGAATTGGTTCTGATTTTCTGAACTGTTTGATAGCTTTCATTGAATGCACCTCCACTCCAGGAAACAGTATCCTTAGAAACTACCGAGTAACTGCTGCTATTATCATCCGTCCATTTTTTACCGACTTGCAAAGGCAAGATAATTTTTGTTGGCACAAAGCCTTGTGGACCTACACGTAAACCTTGTGGAAAATCAAAGTGGAGGGTACCCCCAGAGGAGACGACAGTAATGGAATCCGTATGATTCGTAAATTTGAATTCCCATAAGGACTGAATTTGCCCTGACGTGGTATCTGATTGCAAGATATTTACCTGGATGGTATCCTGTTTTAGGGTAGAAATCGTAGAATCATAAGCAACATAGGTCCAGGTACTACCTGGAGTTAAGGGAAAATGGGTTTGACCAATCGAATTTCTGGAACCAAATAAACCACAACCGGTAACGAAACTGACTGTTATAATGAGGATGATATAAACCGGTAAGCGTTTCATAATTACTCCCATCTCTAATCGATATTTATTATTCTATTCTTGTTCATTTGAAAAACATCTGTATCCCACAAGCGCATTCCAAACCAGAATGTTCTCTCTTCCGAAGGCAAGCCAACCATCCCTGTTCGGTAAAGAAAAATCGTATTCATGATTCCTTCTTCCCAGCACTTCTTACACGGGCATCACGTCTCTTAGAGGGGCGAGGTGTCCTCTTTTATTGGCACACTTATCGATGAAACCTGTATACATCGATAACAAAAAATATATAAGTGATTCTACTACTAATGATTTTAAAAAACAAGTAAAGTTTATGTTAAAATTGAATGCAAATCATCAATCTTTTGGGTTTCCATCGCCGGTCAATACCTTACGGGTTTTATAATAGTCAGACCCGCAAGGTTTTTCGAAACCTTGCGGGTCTGGACACAGGATCATTCCTTCCGGATGTAAACCTGACAGGTTTGAGTACTTCTGGTAACTGTGGCAAACTCGAGAGTGAAACGGCTCTTCCCGCAGGTGTTGTTCCCCTCTGGGGTTGATACTCGGTTTGTGCCCAAACCTGAGTGCCAGACAGAACGGATATGGCCAGGATTGTTAGGACCAGCACAAATGATGTTGTTTGTGTGCGCATAATAGCTCTCCTTTTGTATTAAATCTACCGTTGCCTAATACTTTCAATCACATTGATTAGCCAACGTTACATTTGGTTTATTTTATAAGACAATAACATCCAGACAGTATCACTCACATAATCAGCCATCCCGGGGGGACCAGCGATATATTCAAATTGACGAACTTTCACGATACCAATTCCAGGCTCAATCCAATAATTTGTAGTATCATGAGTGATACTTTGAATATCATTATTCGGTTTTTTACTAGCTTTCTGAACGATTTGATAGCTTTTATAGAATGTACCCCCACTCCAGGAAACGGTATCCTTAGAAACGACCGCATAACTGCTATTAGCATCTGACCATTTCTTACCGACTTTTAAAGGAAAGACAATTAATTTTGTACCTGGGAACCCTTGAGGAAAATCAAAGCGTAGTGTATTTCTGGAAGATACGACAGTAATTGAATCGGTATGGCCGGTATATTTCAACTCCCATAAGGATTGAATTTCTTCCGAAGTGGTATCCGTTTTCAAGATGCTAACCTGCACCGTATCTCGTTCAGGGGGTACTGGTACGGAATCATACACAGCATAGGTCCAGGAACTGCCGGGAGTCAGGGGGAAATGGGTTTGACCAATCGAATTCCTGGAGCCAAATAAACCACAACCGGTAACAAAACTGACTGTTATAATGAGGATGATATAAACCGGTAAGTTTTTCATAAGAATCCCCAATATCTAATTAGTATTTATTATTCTATTCTTGTTCGTTTGCAAAACGTCTGCATCCCACCTGCGCATTCCAAACCGGGCTGTTCTCTTTCTCGAAGGCAAGCCAACCATCCCTGTTCGGTAAAGAAAAACCGCTTTCATGATCATTTCCATTTCCGGTATTTCACGTTTCGCGCGTCACGTCTCTTCAGGGCAAAAAACGTCCTTTTATGCGCAGCCACTAACAGAACCTGGGTTTATCAATAGCTACGTTACTTAAGTGAACCTGTCAATAATGATTTTAAAAAACAAGTAAAGTTTATGTTAAAATTGAGTACAAATCATCAATCTTTTGGGTTTCCATCGCCGGTCAATACCTTGCGGGTCTAAACACAGGATCATTCCTTCCGGATGTAAACCTGACAGGTTTGAGTACTTCTGGAGACTGTGGCAAACTCGAGAGTGAAACGGCTCTTCCCGCAGGTGTTGTTCCTCTCCGTGGTTGATACCTGGTTTGCGCCAGAACCGAAGTTACAGACAGAATGAATACACCCAGGATTGTTACGACCAGCACAAATGATGCAGTACATGTACGCATAATAGCTCTCCTTTTATTTTTAATCTACCGTTGCTTAATTCTTTCAATCACACCAGTTAGCCCACGTTACATTTGGTTTACTTTATAAGACAATAACATCCAAGTTGCACGGTAAAAGTAAGCATCTTGTGTGGGTGTGTAACCACCAAAAGTCTCATGATAGTGTGCCTTTACAAGGCCAATATTAGGTTCGATCCAGTAAGTAATGGTTCCCCCGCTGGTTCCCCTGCTCCAATTGACACTGAATTTCTGAATGGCTTGATAACTTTCATTGAATGTTCCTCCACTCCAGGAAACGGTATCCTTAGAAACAACCTCATACCGGCTGTCCGCATCAGACCATTTCTTGCCAACTTCCAAAGGAAATTTAATTATTGTAGACAAAAAGCCTTGGGGACCTACAGAGAAACCTTGTGGAAAGGCAAAGTGGAGGGTACCCCCGGAGGAGACGACCGTAATGGTATCCGTATGATTCATAAATTTGAATTCCCATAAGGACTGAATTTGCCCTGATGTAGTATCTGTTTGCAGGATACTCACCCGGAGCGTATCCAAATTTGGAGGAGAGGTTGAATCATACACAGCATAGGTCCAGGTACTGCCGGGTGTCAGGGGAAAATGGGTTTGACCAATCGAATTCCTGGAACCAAATAAACCACAACCGGTAACAAAACTGACTGTTATAATCAGGATGATATAAACCGGTAAGCGTTTCATAAGAATCTCCAATTTCTAATCAAACATTTATAATCCTATTCTTGTTTGTTTGAAAACATCTGCATTCCAAACCGCGCTGTTCTCTTTCTCGAAGGCAAGCCAACCATCCCTGTTAGGTTAAGAAAAATCGTAGTCATGATTCCTTTTTCCCAGTAATTCTTACACGGGCATCACGTCTCTCAGAGGGGCGAGGTGTCCTCTTTTATTGGCACAC
>DATFNI010000436.1:0-8817 GCA_035266485.1 Balneolales bacterium | reverse complement strand
GATAAGGAAAAGCGATTAATAGAGGAACTCGAGATTGCTCAGAAAGTCTGGGAAAAAGAAAGTGCGGAAATCGTCTATGAAGTCGGCGAAACAGATGTCGCTGATGTCGTCGGTATGATGACAGGCATTCCTGTTACCAAGATTAATCAGAATGAAGGCCAGAAACTGCTGGCTATGCGGGAAGAGCTCTCCAGGAGCATCATCGGCCAGGAAGAAGCTATTGATAAACTGACTCGTGCTATCCAGCGGACACGTGCCGGACTGAAAGATCCCAAACGTCCGATCGGTTCATTCATCTTCCTTGGACCTACCGGTGTTGGTAAAACAGAGATGGCTAAAGTTCTCGCCAAGTATCTGTTTGATGTCGACGATGCCCTGGTACGTATCGACATGAGTGAATACATGGAAAAATTCAGTGTATCACGCCTTGTAGGGGCCCCTCCGGGCTATGTCGGATATGAAGAAGGCGGTATCCTTACAGAAAAGGTGCGCCGGAAACCTTACAGCGTTGTCCTTCTTGATGAAATCGAAAAGGCACACCCGGATGTGTTCAACATCCTGTTGCAGGTCCTCGATGACGGCCATTTAACGGATAGCCTGGGGCGTAAGGTCGACTTCCGCAACACGATCATCATCATGACTTCCAATATTGGTGCCAGAGACATTAAGAACCTCGGCAAAGGAATTGGCTTCGGCGAGCCGACGACATCATTCGACTATGCCCAGATGAAGTCAACAATCCAGGATGCCCTTAAGAAGGTGTTCAATCCCGAATTCCTGAACCGGGTCGACGATGTCATCGTGTTCCGTCCGCTCGAAAAGAAGGACATCTATCAAATCATCGATATCCTCACCGAGGATCTCTTCAAACGCATCACCAATATTGGTTTCAGTATCGATATTACCAAGGGAGCGAAAGAGTTCCTGACGGATAAAGGATTTGATCAGAAATTCGGCGCACGGCCACTGAAACGGGCAATACAGAAATATGTGGAAGATCCGCTCGCCGAAGAGTTGCTCAAAAGCGAACCGGCTCCGCATTCCACGATACGTATAAAGATGAACGCCTCGCGCGACGACTTGATGTTTGAGTGGAAGACACCCGATGAAGCAGACAAGAGTAAATCACAGAATAAAGATACGGATGACAATGACAGTCAACCGAAGTCTGAAGAGGCAAGAGCCTGATTTAGATAGCGACAACTAATTACTAACAAAAAAGGCTTGTGTGTTAACACAGGCTTTTTTTGTTACCAGGTTGGTTAGATGTTCCCGACAAGCTTTTGGTGACAAGCCTCAAACACAAAGAGGTCATCCTATATTGTGAGCATTCGAAAAGGCTTAACATGTCATAGGAGCCGCAAGACCTGATGCCTGATACAGAACCTTTCGGGACGGGGTATAGGATCTCAGAGTATACAAGCAACGATGGGCTCACCTGCACGGATCGTTTCTGAATGTAAACAAGATCCTTCGTCCGATCGGATCAATTCTTACTTTTAAAAAGACGGTCGGAGCTCAGGCAGCACATAAACCCGTATCTCAAATATCGATGTTTAGAAGTCCTAGAAATTAGCAGCAATTTTCAGCGGTGTCGATATCCCGGTAACGACATATTGGCCCATTCCCTCTCTGTTAATTCCAAGTGGTAAATGTTCGGGATCCCACAATAACGACCCATCATAATTCTGAGTAGCTATTTGTCGTTTTAACATATTGACAACAAAGACCTCAAATTTATGGATTGTTTCCCCATCGTTCGTCAAAGCCACCCCAACAAGGTTATGATCATGCGACTCATACATCGCCAGTTCTACCTGAGGGCCCTGAAAACTCGTATATACGATTCTCTTGCCGCTCATCACATCGAATGTCCTGATCAAATTGCCTTTCCAAACCGTCAGGTAACGATCTGCGCCCTGACCCGATAGTGAGAATCCATTGAGTTTCTCTTTGAAACTGTGTTTCCTGATCTCATTCCCAAATCCATCCGTAATGGTAATCACGGAATGTCCGTCATCCACCGTTTCGATTGCAAGAAGAGCCCCGTCTTTCGACACTTTAACTCCAGCAATCGGACCATTGCCATAATAAATGGCAGACGTGTTGCCCGATACCAGATCCCAGCGCTGAATCCGGCTCTCTACCCTGTTTCCCTTCTTAATTTTGGGATTGATCAGGTAGGCCGACATACCGGTGGGACTCACCAGCATATCGGATATGGCCTCACCTTCTTTCGTCCCGACGGCATTGGATGCAGTAGTGAGTGTTTTTCCGTCGGAATTGTTGAAATCAAAATGCGCAATATTGCTCCTCATGATGAACTTGCCATCATTTAAAGGATACACAGCCAGAGAGGGATCATTCCCTCCTTCCGCTTGCTGCGAGACAGAAGCCAGCGCCTTGCCCGGATACTCGTATTCCTCGACGCCCGTTGCGGTAATAGCCGCCAATACAGAACGATCGGGTGAAATGTTCCATGATTTCGGATTTGAAAGCGTGGTATTGGTATTCAGGATAGAAACCAGGTTTTTGCGGATGACCAGTTTTAATGGCTCGGTATTTTTTGAAGCTTCATTTATAACGAAGTACCTGTTGCCACCGCCACCTTCTGGTGTCACCGATACGTGTTGAGCATATGCCGCGGAACTACTTAACAGTATTACTGTTCCTATGAATATCTTTTTAAAAATCATTTCTTAGTCACTTTTAACCTTGGTCGGAGTGTGGCATCCAAAAAACAAAATATTTTGATTATTCCCTAACAGATTGTGATTACTTTTGAATGTCAATTACAAACCAGCCACAAAGCATTGTAACCCACTTCCTTCGGTCAATTGTTCCTGAAAAAAGAGAAGACTAATGGACCTTTTTTGTGGCCATTGTGCAGTCATTGTGCTTTGTGGCATTCCTTTTTAAAAAGTTTAGATACAAATTTTAGCTTCTGCTGTTTGGATAGATGTTCTTCAATTCTTTCTGCGCACGCCGGTAATCATCAGGTATTCCGATATCGATGAAATAAGTATCCTGTACAAAACCGTACATGCTGATCTGGTTGAAATATGATTCAAGGAAATTAGTTTCAAAAGAGAATTTTTCGGGCAATCTCAGACCATTAAAACAATCTCTATTGATCAGATAAACGCCCCCATTAATCAATCCTTCGTTATGGGGACCTTTCTCCTCAAAGCCCCTTACTTTCATACTCTCATCGATGATAACGGTGCCGTAGCGATCGAAATACTCCATAGGCTTCAGCGCAAGCGTAAGTTCGGCATCATAGTTCTGGTGACTACTCATCATCGAATCAAGGTCAACATTAAAAAGGGTGTCACCATTGACAATGAAAACCTCGTCGTTCACTGCTTTTTGAATGGCCTGGGTTATCGCCCCGCCTGTGCCAAGTGGTTCCGATTCAATGGAATAAACCAGCTCCTTCTCATTCTCAAAGGTACTGCACCAGTCAATGACCACCTCAGACTTATATCCAAGAGACAGGATAATCCTTGTCGCATTATTCTTTCCCAGCCATTTTAATACGTAATACAGGAAAGGACGTCCGGCCACAGGGGCCATCACCTTAGGGGTATCCGGCAATTCGCTGCGCAGGCGTGTGCCCAGTCCACCCGCCAGTATGATGCATTCGCGATTCATCAATCGAACAGCTTTTCTTCTACGAGTTGACAGACAATATGACCGATCATCATATGTGCTTCCTGGATGCGCGGAGTGTCGCCCGATGGCACATTGATCAGCAGATCAGACAACGGCTTCATCTTCCCGCCTGATTTGCCCGTCAGCCCTATGGTGGTCATATTTTTCCCTTTAGCGACTTCAAAAGCCTTGCTTATGTTTGGTGAATTGCCGGATGTGGATAATCCAACCAGCACATCCCCTTCTTTACCAATGCCATCCACCAATCTGGCATAGATAACATCAAAACTATAGTCGTTTGCCACTGCTGTCAGGTAAGATGTGTTGCAATGCAGGGCTTCCGCCGGAAGCGCCGGCCTGTCTTTGTAAAAACGCCCGGACAACTCTGCGGCGAGGTGTTGGGCATCGGCAGCGCTGCCTCCGTTTCCACAAAACAACACCTTTTTATCCTGCTTCAGGGCCGAGCTGATTAAATCCACCGCCTTCACAATGGATGCAACCATCTCCTGATCATTCAGGATACCCATTTTGGTATCTATGGAAGCTCGTATAATATCTTTGATCTTAGTTTGCATAAGAGTTGTTATGGGAAAAATGGAATGTTGGAATCTTGAAAGAGCAATCGGTATTTAGTTTTCGGCCAGCTGATTGCTGATGGCTGACCGCTATAACTTACAATCGCTGTCATCCTTTACTTACCGTTCGGCGACCATGTAATGAGTCCATGGTCCACGAATTGATACGGTTTGAAATAGCCCTCGAACTTTTCCATGGCTTTCATAACGGCATAACGTGTATTAGCCGGACAGTAAAATGTCATAAAACCGCCGCCACCCGCGCCGGATATCTTGCCCCCTGTTGCACCTGCCTTTCGGGCGGTTTCGTATATCTCATCGATCAACGGATTCGTAATGCCCCGTGTCATCTGCTTTTTATGCTGAAATCCATAATCCAGTATTTCGCCCATCTCATCGACCCGGCCCCTGAGCAACGCTTCTTTCATCATGCGGGCCTGATCTTTCAGGTGATGCATGGCCTCAATCGATTTTTCGTTTTTGTTTACCACATTACGGCTTTGCGATTCAATGATATCGGATGACAACCGGCTTGTGGAAGTGTAATAAAGCAACAGGTTATGTCCCAATTCGTGAAGATATTCGGGGCGGATGCGCAAGGGATTTACGATCACCTTATCATCAGCATAAAATTCCATGAAGTTTACGCCGCCGAATGTCGCCGCATATTGATCCTGCCGGCCACCGGCCATCTTCAGGTCATACCGCTCGATTTCATAGGCATAATGAGCCGTATCATAATCACCAAGCGGCAGCTTGAGCCACTCCGCGAAAGCGCCAAGTATCGTTACCACCAGCGTGGATGAAGTACCTAGACCCGACCCGGCCGGCGCTTCCACAAACGTACTGAGCCGAAACCCATGCAATTCCGGGTTATATCTTTTTACGACGCTGTTATAAACCCCTTTGGCCAGGTCCAGCGTGCCGTCTATCGGCAACTCAGCCTGAAGCGGATGAACCTGCTCTTCCGAACGGTCGAGTGCCTCGATAATGATTTTCTTTTCCGGAATCAGCTGGATGGAGGCGTATGCGTACAACGATATCGTGGCGTTAAGGATAGCCCCGCCGTGCAGATCGGCATACGGACTAACATCGGTACCTCCGCCGGCAAGTCCGATGCGCAAGGGTGCTTTACTTCTGAACATGGTTAAAAGAGATTATGGAACGGGCCATGCGGTCCCAGCCATATTTTTGTTTTTCGGATTTAATGTAGGTAATAAAATGTTGTTCACCAATGTCGTAGAATCTGGTAATGGCTTCGGCCAGCGATGATGGTTCCGGCTCGGCAACAAGGCCGACTTTCCCGTCAGGAACGATCTCAGGCAGTCCGCCTACATTGGTAACAATCATCGGCCGTTCGAAATGGTAGGCCATCGGTGTTATTCCACTCTGAGTAGCATTTCGGTACGGCTGTACCACTAAATCAGCCGCACAAAAATAATACCTGACCTCACTATCCGGGATGAAATCTGTTTTGAGGATCACATGGTCCTGAAGACGGTACTTTTCAATCAGATCATGATACGGTTTGGCGTCCTCATAAAACTCCCCTGCGATCAGCAACTTGACACCTGCCTTCCTGATCTTTTCCTCATTCATGGCTTCCAGAAGCAGATCCAGACCCTTATAATTCCTGATAAATCCAAAAAACAGGATGATCTTGTCTCGCGGGGGTAATCCAAGATATTTGCGCGCTTCCGGTTTATCCATGATTTCCCCGAAGTGATCATAGAGCGGATGCGGAACAAGTTGAGCCGGTTTGTCTGTGAATTTTTTGAGATCGCTGAACACCTGCTTGCTCATAGCAATAAAGCCATCGCAGATTTTGATGAAATAACGGGTAAACAGCGTGTCCCCCGGCCGTTTTTCATGGGGAAGCACATTATCAAGAATCGAAATAACCCGGGTCTGTTTTTTGCGTTTGGCAAATCTCAGAATGGTGCCAAAGCAAGGGCTCATAAAAGGCAACCAGAACTTGACGACGATTAAGTCGGGCGAATTACGACGTATGGCTAATCCTGTCGTTATCCAGCTCAACGGGTTGATGGAATTGATCTTTCTGACGATGTGCAGGTCATCCCGAAAGCTTTCGGGATCACTCGAATATTGGGTCTTGCCCGGAAACAGGAATGAGGGATATTGCAGCGTAAACGTATAGATCGTAACCTCGTGACCCATCTTCATAAACTCCCTGGCCAGGCGCTCGTTATACGCAGCCAGTCCGCCCCGATAGGGATAGGCAGTCCCGATTAGTGTTATGCGGTATGTTTTGTCGGTTGTCAGTTGTTAGTGGTTAGTGGTTAGTTGTTAGTGGTTAGTGGTTAGTTGTCAGTGGTTAGTTGTTAGTTGTTGGTCAACATGATGTCATCTCTTCCCTAAAATCTCATATCAGAATACTCAGTACTCACGACTCTTTCTTTGCCAGTGCACAGATGCCAGCGCCTGTTTCATTTTCCCTCATCATATCCAGACGTAGCAGCAAAAGGCCGGGTAAGAGGGTGATCAGGTAATAAAGACATAGTGCGGGGAGTATCACCAATCCCGCGCGGGTGAGCCAGAGCATCGGGTATTTGATCAGGATCACCCATCCGGCATGCCCAAATGAGCCGTAGGTATAACGAATCTGAGCGGAATCAAAACCTGCCTTACGCAATTTCTTGTCGAGTTCCTCTTTAGAGTAACCGGCACGCGCATGCTCTTCAACAAAAAATTCATCTTCCCCGGCGTCTTTTCCGGCCAAATCAGAAGGTGAGTGCATGATGAAATAGCCGCCCTTCTTCAGGCTGTTTGCCATGTTGGTCATTACCCTTACATCGTCATCGATATGTTCAAGAACATCCACGCAAACTATGGCGTCATATTCCGAATCCTGGTGGAATTCGAGCAGATCGGCATTATCAAACCGGATCCTCCCTTTGTCGATGTCATTTTTGAAGTAGCGGCGGCAGTCGTTCAGATAATCTTCTTTTACATCTACAGACTTCACCTGTACATTTGAAAACGACCGGAGGATGAAGCTATCATACTGGCCGAATCCACAGCCTGCGTCGAGCAGCTTTAATTGATCCCGTTTGGAAAATTTCTCCCGCCACAATTTTCGCAGAATGCTGCGCACATACCAGCCGCGTAGAAAAAACAGATCCAGCAACCGGTAAAATATCGAGCGTAAAAAACGTGCATGACGAATCTGCGAAGCAAACCGATCCTTAACAGGATCATAAGCAATCTTACTCATTCGATTTATTTTATTTAATAAAGACGGGGGAAATTACACAAAAGCGGGATAATCTTTAAACGGGTGTAGCCTTTAAACTCTCCAAAAGTTCCAAACTTTTGGAGAGTTTATACCATCCGCGAAAAAGGGTTCCATATCCGTATAAAATAAGTTGCACGATTCCTATTTTTTTTTTTTACCTTATATGGTAAAGAAAAAATAACATGAAGTTATGTATGATGAACCTTCCATAGTAGGTAATCAGCAAGAGATAACTTCGAGAGCTACCTTGCAGCATCACTACATGCCTTTTACCGGGAAGCGGTTTTTGCCCCACTCCCCGGCTCATCTGAATATTACAGAAAACTCCATCCTTTTACTTTTTTCAAATTTCTTCACCCTGATCCGGGACGGGAGGCCATTATGAAACACTCACCTATTTACCTCGTTGTGATTATCGTTATTGGTTTGCTGGCGGGTTGCCAAATGGTTGATTCCGGTAATTCCACAGGTTCTATAAACCTGTCTTCTTTCCCCTTGACTTCCGGCAGTACCTGGACGTATGCTACTAATTCACAATATACACCTCCAGAACTAGATACAGTCCGTGTGAGTATTTTACAAACCGATACTACATCAGGGAAAATTCAGTCCTTATGGGAATTGAAATATACCCACTATACAGATTCAATTACTGTCATATCCTCCGAAAATACACTTCGCTTTAATTTTCCCCAAGGGTTCCCCGACTCAAAATCAATTGTCTTTCCCTTAGAAGTTGGCAAGAAATGGTCTGATGATAACAGCAGTCATGGGGTTGTTTCCAAGGATACTGTTTCCTGGGCAGGTGGCACTTTTGACAAAAGCTATCAGGTAGTACAAAAGGCCAGTATAATTCTGAAAGGGGATTATGGTATTCGTGATACTACCAATGATACTACCAAATATTGGATTGAGCCGGGAATTGGTATTGTAAAGATTCATCAATATGAACACTACGGTAGTGTTAACGCCCGTGCCGAGGCGACTATCAATACATGGTGGACGTTGCTCTCTTACAAAATACACTAAACATAATGTTGGCTAATGGTGTGTTTAAAATGTGTCGAAGTGATTGAAAATGGGAAAAAATATAAACCAGTTTTGTTTAAAAAATAAAATGACTATCCGTAATCAATATAATTTCAAATAATTCCCGATTATTCCAATCAAAAAAGCCACTGAAATACAGAATATCATGGAATATTTCTTCTGTGTATTTCTGTGTCTCCGTGGCAATTAATGTATGTGTAGCAATTCCGGATAGTCATTTAAAATAAAAAAGGAGGACCTATCATGCGCACAAGTACAAAATCCTTAGAATTGGTAATAACA
>DATFNI010000435.1:0-10698 GCA_035266485.1 Balneolales bacterium | reverse complement strand
ACTGTAATGATGTCCATGCCGGCGGGAGATGCATTGCCACTGCATAAAACCACTCATCCAACCATTGTTCATTTTCTTACCGGTACCGGTAAGATGAACCTCGATGGCAAGGTACAGGAGGTTAATCCTGGTTCATGGATTTACATGCCTGCCGAATTTGCTCATTCAGTCTCTGCGGAAGAAGACCTGAATTTTTTACTTTATGTCATCAAGCAATAAGAATAATTACCTGATCGGGAAAATGCAGGGTGGAATAATTGTTAAACAATCTCATTTCATCTCAACAATTTTCAAATGGTAGGTGCATGCATGGTTACCATTGGGGATATAGGTGACACGATCGAGGGTTGCAGCAAAGAAATTCTGCAGGAATTTGGATTCGAGTTTACAGGGCAGCCGCGTTTCTTTCACCGTATCGGTAAAAGGACAATTACACTCCTCGATAACCAGCATCCCCGAATCAGCAACCAGTATGTTGGGCATAAATCCCTGCTCTTCCAGGTAATCCTGCAATATTTTGATTTTGTCTTTAATAGTTTCAGCCTGCCCGCTTTTTAAGCGATGCTTTGCCTCTTCCGTTTTCTTATTCCAGTACTCGTTTAAAAATGAGTCAAGATAGTCTTCTTTTTTATGTGTTTTAAGATAGTTTAACAGTGATCTGAGCAGCAGTCCGTCACTTGATGGGAAGAGCCTGTGCCCACTGTCCGTAAGTTTAAAAACCAGTTCGGGTCGCCCTCGTCCTTCACGTTTTGAATGACGCTTCAGATATCCCTCATGCTCCAGGTTGGTGAAATGTTCCCTCAGGGTGGTCCGGGAGAGACCGGTTTCTTCAATCGCTTGATTCAACGTTAGTTGGCCGTTTTTCTTGATAAGCTTCAAAAGTTGTCTTCTTGAATCGGATTGTTTCAACATGACAGAAATAATATTAGATAGTATGCTCTTTTATTTATTGAATAATAGGGAAATTTCCGGATATAATTTTAACTAAAAAAACCGATTTAATATTTATTAATACGATTTGTATCCCTATATTTTCTCGTATTACAAATACCCCATGTGTTACATGAAAGTAAATTTAAGATAAAAGACTACGAAAATGAGTGAATTGACATTAAAAGAACTTGATGTTCGTACCATACCGCCACCTCAGAAGCACCCGACAATTTTCAGGACGTTCGATGCTTTGGCAAAAGACGAGGCCTTTGTCCTGGTTAACGATCATGATCCGAAACCTCTTTACTATCAGTTTCATTATGAACGCGATGGTGAATTCGATTGGACCTACCTCGAGCGTGGGCCGGAAGTGTTTCGCGTAAAGATCACAAGGACAAATGTTGTTGAAGGGAGTGAATCCAGAGAGATACCGGAGCATAGCTGCGGCTGTGGCGGTAAACATTAAAGAGAGTATATTAACTCTCTCCTTTATTTGAAGTGGAAACGGAAATGATACAACAGGTGACTCCCAGGCAGGTGGCGCACCGCCTCAAACTGGTTCTTGATCCCGAAGTCGGTATTAATATCGTCGATCTGGGTCTGGTGTATGGCATAAACTGCCAGGATGCCGACGTTAAGGTCACGGTTACCATGACCAGTATGGGTTGTCCAATGACTCACTATATCCGGATGAGTATTGAAAATGTGCTGTCGAAGATGCAAAATATCCGGAATGGAGAAATTGAGTTGGTGTGGTCTCCTGCCTGGTCACCTTCTATGATCAATCCGGAGGTGCTGCCTCCAGGGCGTGGATGCTAATTTTAAATTTTGAATTCAGACACCCCGCTGGGCGTTATAGTGTTTACTGCTAAATTAATGAACGTGTAACCTTGAAAAGGCTCCAAATACCGGCGGTCGTGTTCGCCATACTTTCGCTTTTTAGTGGAATATGGGGTGGGTTGTCCCGTATGGGGATGTCGCTCGACATTCCTTACCCCAACATGGTTGCGTTTCACGGAGTGCTGATGGTGAGCGGTTTCCTGGGAACCCTTATCACGCTCGAACGGGCAGCTGCCCTGGAATGGGCGCCCGGATACATCTTTCCGCTGTTGTCGGCAGTCGGTGCCTTTATCGTCGGGACAGGTTGGGGAATCGAAGCGGGCATGGTGATGATCATACTGGCAGGGATGGGGCTACTCGGCATGTATATTTTTATCCTGTCACGGCAACCGACATGGCATGCCCTGATCATGGCCCTGGGCGGAGTATTATGGTTTTTCGGAGATATTTTCTGGCTTCAGGCGTACCCATTTGCGTATACAGCCAATCTCTGGGCAGGATTCCTGATCCTGACAGTTGTTGGAGAGCGTATCGAATTATCGAGAATGGTACAGACCAGCGATTCGCAGCGTAGTCAGGCCGGTGTATTATCCATCTTATTTATGCTGGGACTGCTGCTTCATGTTGTATGGACCACCCCTGGAGTGATTATTTCTGCACTATCCTTGATCACCCTGGCCGTATGGTTACTTAAAAATGATCTGGCCCGGATTACCATAAAAACGACCGGACTCCCAAAGTATATGGCGTTTTGCCTGCTCTCCGGTTTTTTCTGGCTGATCATCGGATCAGTTATAAGCGTCTTATACCTGAAATTTCCCGATCATCTTTATTATGATGCCTACCTGCATTCATTCTTTCTCGGCTTTATTTTTAGCATGATTTTTGCACATGCACCGGTCATATTTCCAAGTTTGACAGGCCTGCAGGTCGGCTATTACGATCGTTTTTATATTCACTATATGTTGTTGCAGGTTTCACTGATTATTCGGCTTGCCGGCGATTTTATGTCGGACAGTATGATCCGTGAACTCGGAGGGATACTCAATGGTCTGGCTATCGTGATAGTCCTGGTCAGCACGCTTGCTGCCGTCATTCAGACACAGCGCTCACTAAAATTGCAAACTGGTGAATTGATATGAGACATACCCTCTACATCATTAACGTTTACATTCATATTCTCTCTGCCATGATGTGGATTGGCGGCATCCTGTTTATGATATTCGTGATTGTTCCGATCCTGCGTAAACTAGAAGTAAAAAGTCAAGCAGCGGTATTTGTTCATAAGGTAGGGGTGCAGTTTCGCCTGGTTGGATGGATTGCACTCCTGTTGCTGCTGGTTACGGGGATATTAAACCTTGGATTCAGAGGATACCACTGGGCGGATTTCTTTGACGGTAATCTTTTTAAGGGAAGTTTCGGCCATGATCTCGCTGTAAAGCTGGCCTGCGTCACTCTTATCTATATCATCAGTGCAATACACGACTTTTATATCGGCCCCAAAGCCACCGAATTATGGCAACAGAAACCTGACGATCCACAAGTTAAAAAACTGAGAAAACAGGCCGGGCTCATCGGTCGCTTAAACCTGATCCTTGGACTAGTTGTTGTCTTTGAAGCGGTGATGCTGGTAAGGGGTACCATCTTTTAAAGTGACAATAACAAGAACAGTCTCATTTCCTCCCTTGAGGGAGGATTGAGGTGGGTGTTACGCTGTGTCTGTTCATGTTACGATCATATTCATGGTGAAACGCTGCGAACACCCCCTAAAAGTCGCCTCAGGGGACATGAAGATATCAGAACAACAAATCATTTATTGATCAATTATGCCTGCACTTAGCCGTTGGTACATAAGATCCGGTATCCTATGGTTAGTGATAGCCCTGGGCTTGTGGGTGGTTTCCGAAATCCCCGGCCTGCAATCATTCTTTTCACTTTGGATGCCCTCGATTTTTCATTTGATTACAGTCGGCTGGATCACACAGCTCATCTTCGGGGTAGCCTGGTGGATGTTTCCGCGCTATACGAAAGAGAATCCCAGGGGCCACGAATGGATGGGGTGGGTCACATTCGGAGCACTGAACACCGGCGTGCTTCTGCGCCTGGTTTCTGAACCATATGCCATGGATCATAGCAAGAGCGGTTTTTTTATGTGGATTCTCCTGCTCGCAGCCTTCTTACAGTGGCTTGCCGCCGTCTTGTTTATCCTGAACACCTGGAAGAGGCTTGAACCTCGGAAGAAGAAGTAGCATTATGCCCCGACTCAGTTCATGGATGATTAGGGTCTCGTACCTGTACCTCTTTATCGGAGCCACAATCGGTGCTCTTTTGTTAGTGAATAAGGCAACCGGTGATATCCAGTGGATCTGGGTGATGCTGCCGGCTCATATCGAGTGCATGATCATAGGATTCATCATGAACCTGGTTCTGGGGACGGCTTATTGGATTTTCCCGCGATACTTTAAGAAACCCAACCGTGGGCATCCCGTACCGGCTTGGTCGGGTTTTGTTTTGGTGAATTTGGGTGTGTTGATAGTCGTATTTGCGCACTACCTGCCATCAGCAGAGATCTTGTTAGGTGCAGGAAGGATGACTGAGGTGATTGGGATTGTTCTGTTTGTGTCTTCGCTCTGGTTTCGGGTCTATTCTCCACCACATTCGGATGGATGAAACCGTTGAAACGGTTTCTCACCGGGAATAGCTCCGTATGCCCCTGGATGAATCCAGGGTTCAGGTGTTGCAGGTGTACCTGAAATGCTGGGTGGGCAATCGCGGGGGATTGCCCTTACGGTCTGGGCGGCTATTCTTTGTAAAATGTTTTGTTCGACTTAACCAGGTCTTCCAGGAGGGGGGCTGGCTTGAACCGTTCGCCGTAACCGTTAACCAGCTTTTCTAGTTCTTCCAGGACGGTTTTGGCACCCTGGGCATCGACGTAGCGGAATGGTCCCCCGAGGAATGGCGGGTATCCCAATCCGAGGACAGCACCAAGATCACCGTCTTGTGGTGATTCCAGGATTCCTTCCTGCAGGCAATAAAGTGCCTCGTTAACCATCATCAGGTTCATGCGCTGTTGAATGACGCTGCGCTCGAGCTTCATATTTGGACTGGCGCCGATGAACTTGTATACGTCCCCGTTAACCTCACGGCTGTGTTTTGAACTGTCGTCATACTTGTAGAATCCTTTTTTGTTTTTCCGGCCCTTGTATCCTGCCTCAATCATTTTTCCTGCTACCGGACTTGGCTTAATCCCGCGTTGGGCAAACCGTTCGGCCAGCACTTCATTGACGTGCGCACCGACGTCGAGTCCGACTTCATCCAATAACTTCACCGGGCCCACCGGGAACCCAAATGCCGTCATTGCCCGGTCGATATCTTCGATGGATATACGCTCCTCAAGCATTCGAATGGCCTCGTTTATATAAAAAGCCAGTATTCGGGTCGTATAAAAACCGGGACCGTCGTTCACCACGATCACATTCTTCCCTTGTCGAACACCGAAATTTCGTGCCGTGTCGATAGCCTTTTTCGACGATTTATCGGTTTTGATGATTTCAAGCAACGGCATTTTTGGGACGGGTGAGAAGTAATGCATGCCCACCACATTCTCCGGTCTTTTCGCTGCCTTCGCAATTTCTGTAATTGGGAGGGAAGACGTATTCGATGCAAAGATGCAGTCGTCTTTAATTTGAGCTTCGGTGTCTCTCAGCACCTGGTGTTTGACATCAAGGTCTTCGAATACGGCTTCAATTACCATGTCACAGTTCTTCAATTCATCGTACGATCTGGCCGGTATCACGCGACTCATCATGATGTCCCTTTCAAACCGGCTGATTGCATGCTTTTTGACCCGATTTTCGAGTTCGTCCCAGATGTTCTTCAACCCGTGTGCCGTATCCTCGAGATTCTGGTCCTTGAGCAGTACACGAGCCCCGGCATTTGCCGTTGAAACATAGCAGATCCCCGATCCCATTAGTCCGGCTCCAAGGATACCGACCGTCGCGGGCTTTTGGTTCTTCTGTCCATCCTTCGTTTTCTTTGAAGCCTGCATCGCAAAAAACAGGTTGACGAGCTGCTTCGACTCCAGACTAAACACCAGGCTGGTGAAGTGTCTTGCTTCCGCATTTCTTCCAGCCTTGAATCCCTTCTCCATACCGGTTTTGACACATTCGAGGATTTTAAACGGTGCTGGGTAGTTACCCTTCGTCTTCTTTTCCACATTTTCACGCGCTTTCGTGTAGACAATATGGCGGCCAAGAAAAGTCTGGTTGACCAGTGAATCAGTGATGGACTTTTTATGAGATGCCCGGATTCCGCTTTTGGCCTGTTCGTCGGCGATCTTTAGCGCAGCCTGCAACAGGCCGTCGTGATGAATCAGTTCATCAACAAGCCCCATTCGTTTTGCGGGGACGGGGTACACGTTTCTTCCAGTCAGCATCATATCCAGGGCTTTGGGCAGGCCAATGAGCCTGGGCAGCCGTTGCGTGCCACCTCCGCCTGGCAATAATCCAAGCTGGACTTCCGGGAAAGCAAATTTGGTTTTTGAGTTGTTGGTGGCGATGCGATAGTCACATGCCAGCGCCACTTCAAGTCCGCCGCCGAGCGTGGCGCCGTGGATAGCCGCGATCACCGGTTTCTGAAACCGATCGATGCGGTCCAGAACGTCATTGCCCTTCGTATTAAATTCCATGACCTCTTCATGCGTTTTCATCTGTTTCAGCATCTCGAGGTCGGCTCCGGCAATAAACGTATCCGGCTTCCGGCTGATCATAATGATGGCATGCACATCGTCATCTTGCTCCAGTTCGTCGAGAATCGGGGTAAACTCGGTGATCAGGTTGCCGGTGAGCGTGTTTACTTTTTCACCCGGTCGATCGAGCCAGAGAATGGCTGTGTGATTTCGTTTTTCGATATCCAGATAGCTCATTTGGTGCTTGAGATTTGTTATTTGTTCCTATCAATCAGTATAAATCCCGAAAAGTTTTCAGGGTGACAGGTAAAAAAGCTAAACGTCTGCACGTTGAATAATCATGGCGTGTCCCTGGCCGCCGGCAGCACAGGCCGCGACCAATGCGATGTTTCCGTCTTCCCGGATCAGTCTGTTGATGGCCGTGGTGACCAACCTTGCGCCGGTTGCACCGAATGGGTGTCCGAGCGAGAGTGATCCTCCGAGTGTATTAAACCGGTCGAGTGGAACCTCCCCGACCGGCTGGTCCAGGTTCAGGTGATCTTTTGCAAAGTCTTTTGAGTTGAGTGCGTTCATATTGGCCAGAATTTGCCCGGCGAACGCCTCATGAAACTCAAACACATCGATGTTGGAAAGGGTCATTCCGGAAGCTTTCAGTATTTTGGGAGTTGCATATGCCGGACCCAGTAATAATTCTTCGCCAGGATCCTGCGCCACATAGGTGTATTCTTTGAGATATGCTTTGGGTGTGAACCCCATGGCTCTGGCCGTCTCATCATCCATAAGCAAAACGGCCGATGCGCCATCGGTCAGGAAAGAGGCATTGCCAGCTGTTATGGTGCCGTGAGGCTTGACAAAGGCAGGTGACAAGCTTGCCAGTTTTTCAAGGGTTGTGTCTTCCCGGATGCCGTTGTCGGTAGTGATGGGGTCAAAATTCGGCGGGACCGTTGCAGGTACGATTTCTCCGGCCAGCAGTCCGTCTTTCGTGGCCAGCGCCGCCCGCTGGTGGGCACGCAGGGCATAGGCATCCTGTTCTTCACGGGTGACACCGAATTTGGCAGCCAGCTTGTCGGCACTTTGTCCCATCGTTTCGTTGGTTGAAAACTCAGTGATAGACGGGGTTTCGGGAACAAGATCTTTGGGGCGCAATTTTTTCAGCAACGGCAGATAACCGGATGGAGATTTCACCTTTTGAGCATCAAGAAGGATACGCCGTATCTGCTTGGAAAGACGGATGGGCACGTCAGACATGGTTTCGGTACCACCGGCGATCACGATCTTTGCCTGTCCGCTGCGAATCAATTCCATTCCGGTCGTTATCGCCTGATTGGATGACACGCATGCCATGGTGACGGTATGGGCCGGAACAGTGTTGGGTATGCCCGCGGCAAGGGCCGCTTCCCGTGCTACATTACTTGTCTTGACCTCCTGGATGACGGTGCCCATGACCACATGCCCGATCTCCCGGGGATCGAGATCGGTCCTGTGCAGAAGTCCTTGAATCGCCATTCGTGCCAGGTCGTACGACATGAGGTTTTTGTACCCGGTCCCGGACCGCTGAAAGGGGATACGGCAGCCATCGATAAACGCGATAGCCGGTGATTGCGTCTTTTTTGTTGCCATGATAGAAAAGATTCGGCGGCAGATCAGCTATGTTATGTATCTGATTATATGCCAAGTGGTTGATTACTTTAGTATACAACATAGCTGAACGGCGTTCAATTCCGTGAGCCCGGGGAATTTTCAATAAATCTGATTTAATGGATAGGGCCATTTAAGATGCTTTTTTATCGAGCACGGATAACGCGGACGACGCGGATTTTCACAGAGTGGTAATTATTTCCTCCCTTAAGGGAGGATTAAGGTGGGTGTTCGCAGCGTTTTATTTTGTAACTGTCGTATACTATACAGCTCCGGGTTGACGGCTACCTCAAAATCACTTAATCAATGCTGTTAGCCAAGATAGATTCATAATAATAAATTGCGACTCTAGGTCGAAATAACAAAGGAAGGAGGAATGATACAACTTGTTATACTACGCCGAAATCGATTTATACCGCGGAAATCCGCGTTGTCCGCGCCATCCGTGTTCTATTCTTATTCTTGGATGCATTTGGTCTGAGTTGAAAAACTGGCTATATTTGATGCTCTCGAAGAAGGGCGCTTAGCTCAGTTGGTTCAGAGCATCCCGATTTGCATCGGGAGGGTCATAGATTCTGTGCCTGCCGGGCTGGGATGAAGGAAAGGTTGATGGGAAAGTCAGCCGAGATGAAATGTTGAAAGGGCGCTTAGCTCAGTTGGTTCAGAGCACCTGCCTTACAAGCAGGGGGTCACAGGTTCGAATCCTGTAGCGCCCACCATTTTTTTAAAAAAAGACATCAAGAGAGAAGCTATGTACTACGTATACATCCTGTACAGCCGATCACGGGACCGGTTTTATACCGGCCAAACGGATGATGTGGGAGATCGATTCATCCGGCATAATCAGGGCAGAAGCAAAGCCACTAAAAGCGGAAGACCGTGGTTATTAGCGTATGCAGAATCCTACCCTACCCGATCAGAAGCAATGCGGCGAGAGAAAGAAATCAAGGGGAAGAAAAGCCGGGAGTATATTATTGAACTGATAAAAAATTATGAACCCTGAGCGGTTCAGATCATCCCGGTTTACAATCGGGAGGGTCACAGGTTCGAATCCTATAGCGCCCACAGAACAAAAAAGCTGGAAATAACCTTTAAAACTGGTTGTTTCCGGCTTTTTTCGTTTATGACCCTCGGGAATTTTAGGGAAGAAAAATGATCAAAAATGTCCTTCTTTTTCCTGAAAATTCTAACAAAGGGGTACATGAAAGGAGTACAAGTTTAAAAAATGAGTTCCTTAAAGAAGAGGTCAGGCGGCATTCCACCTTATACCTATACTTGGGAAAGGAAAAACGGTCCAAATGATCCTTTTCACCAGGTTGGAACCGGTTCTTCATACACAACCAATGTGACGGAATCCTTCTCATTACGGGTAAAAATTGCCGATTATACTAAGGCATATGTCTATACTTCTGACTTCAGCGTTACCAGTAATTAATTTATCGCGACATTAGTATTAACCCTATTTTCAATCAGTACGGGGCGATTGGCGACAAGGCAGGCAGTCTATCCTGATACGAATCATTGGATAAAAGTGGCTTTAGTAAACCATTAAATTAATGGTAGACTTCAATTACGAATGAGGATATTTCGGGGTGGATTAAAGACGGTAAAAAAGAATATCAGTTACGGTTCAAATATACTTGCCGTGGTCAGTGTTCGGATACGCCTGAAATCCTTACTATTAAATGTTACCAGATTCCCGGCTTCGATATTGGCGGATGCACGGGCAATTAACGCATCATAAATAATCCCGCCCTTCAGATTGTACTCTTTCAAAAAGTATATAACCGCCAGGTAATCAACCCGGTCCAGTTCTACAATCTGAAATAAAGGCATAATCGTCTCCTGAATCAACGTTTCGGCCATGACCGGAGTGAAGTTCAGATAAGAAACCCCATTTGTAATGGTACTGTACAACTCAGCTAAACTATGAGCACAGATAAAGAATTCACTATCGTCGTTGAGTAAATCCAGGTGAGTATCAATCATTACCTGGTGGCGGGGATGAGCCTCAATATATAATGCTACCAGGGCACTTGAATCATAAAGTGCACCCACAGGCCGACGGATCTGTGCAGGATAATGGCATCCCGGTCAGAATCTTCGGGAAAGTCTTTTGCCACTTGTTTTTTGGTCATAGGAGGGCCGGAAAGCACAAGCATCCCTGTACGTGGGTCCCGTTTGAGAGATCGACGGGTTTTCTTTTTAGTGGTTCCGGTATTTTTTCTTTCCCTGCTCATAATAATATGCATTACGTTAACTACAAATATAGAGACAACGACGGTTCATTTCCATGTCATTGCCGAAATGACCAGGCCGCTTCCCAGTCCGACCCAGAACCAGGGAAACCGTTTTTCAGGCTTCAGGCTGGTCACACTCTTATAATGTAACGATTCCAAATCCGGACTATTGACATAGGTCAGTACATACTTGTTATGAGCTTCCTGTGTTGTGACCACATTCAGTTTGACATCCCGGAGTTGGTGAAGTGAGAGATCGTCCCACACCTGCCTGCCCCGCAAACGCACTTTGCTGTCTACCTGAAATAAATGGTTTCCAAAGGTACGGGAAAACCTCAGTGTCGTATCTTTAAAGAGTCC
>DATFNI010000434.1:0-16205 GCA_035266485.1 Balneolales bacterium | reverse complement strand
AAAGTCGGTGCAAGAACGGATGCGCTGGTTTTGCATAATTTTCTGAGAGATCCTCAGGGAAATATCATATTCAGCAACGGGTTGCCGCAATTCTCAAAATACCTGTCGAAATACGGAAATACGAATCCCGACTGGATCTGGGGTGCAAGTACAACGGTCAGCCACAAAAACTGGACGTTCAGTATTTCCCTGGACGGACGTGTGGGCGGATTAATGCCATCCACTACGGCAATGTATATGTGGATTTCCGGCGCCATGCCTGCCTCAGTTACCCATGCCCGTTATTTGGACGTGACAAATCCCGGCTCAGCCAATTATGTGGGTAAGGGTGTTAAAGTCATATCAGGAACGGTCACCTATGACACCTACGGTAATATTACGAGTGACACACGTAAATACGCACCCAATGATATTGCGGTGACATATGAGCGTTATATAAAAGCATTGCATAAAGGAACAGCATGGGGTGGAAGTCCGTCGCCGGTCGATGTCTATAATGCCACTTTTTTAAAGGTCAGGGAGATATCGATCACCTATAACCTGCCTAAATCCTTATATGGAAAGCTGAATGTTAGTGGTGCTTCAATTTCAGCTATTGGTCAGAATGTATTCCTGTGGGCGAAACAGTTTAAATACTCCGACCCTGATGGGGGGCACGAAAACTTTAGCGCCCCTTCGCAACGCTATCTTGGTTTCAATCTGAAGCTTGATTTCTAAGATTGGAATTCAAAAATGTCAAATATATTCTACATAAGAGTTTGTTTTAAAAATGGTTATGAAGGAACTGGAATATGTTAAAAAATAACTCAAACATGAAAAAGATATTCAAGCATATTGGAACAAGCCTCATCGTCTTGTCATTGTTTGCGAGCTGTTCAAAGTTGGAGCAAGTAAATGTTAACCCGGATACTCCTACCAAGGCCAGTGCCTCCCTGTTGTGCACAAGCGTGATATTGCAATTCGCTGAATTTCACTCGGATGCAAAGGCTTACATCACACAGGATGCTTTGGCTAAGTATGTCGGTTATGCCGATGAGGGACAGCTTAATGAACAGTATAATCTCATCGGAAGCGGTAGCTTCGGATCCATGATCATTCTCACAAACATCCAGAAAATGCTGGATGCCGCAAAGGGAAGCATCATGGAGACCTCTTATCAGGGAGTGGCTAAATTTGCGGAAGCCTATACCTTTTACCGGCTGACTATGGAAATGGGAGACATCCCGTTCAGCGATGCAGGTAAAGGGGAATCGGGACTCTTCAAACCCAAATATGACACCCAGGAATCCGTTCTTAAAGGTGTTTTGGATGATCTGCAGCAAGCCGATACGTATTTCGCAAAAGGCGAGACTTTTACAGGCGACCCAACGAATTTTAATGGCGACCCTGCGAAATGGCGCGAGGCTACAAATGCATTTGCACTTGAAGTGCTGATGAGCCTGAGCAAACAGACGGGAGATGCAAACTTAAATGTAAAAAGCCGCTTTGCCGACATTGTAACGGCAGGCAATTTGTTACAACCATCAACTGATTTCTTTGGATTGAATTATTCAACGCAGAATTTGCATCCATTGTCAGGAACCAACGACTTATTTACGAGCAGAACGATCCTAAGCTCCCTGTTGGTAAATAATCTGAAAAAGTTGAACGACCGACGGCTGTTTTATTTTGGGGAACCCGCCGGCGCGGAAATTACAGCCGGAAAATCACAATCCGATACTTCGGCTTATGTAGGAGTTGATGTTTCGATGGATTATACCGGAATGAATGCGGGATGGAGTGCCGAAAAATATTCAGTACTCAATTTACGCTACCTTCATGAAGCCGCTTGTGAACCCCGCAGATTGCTCTCATATGCCGAACAGCAGTTGATTCTTGCTGAAGCGAGAGTTAGGGGCTGGATCACAACAGGTACGGCGGCCAATTATTATGAAGAAGGAGTGCGTGCTGCCCTGTCGGATATGATGGCAAACGATTCGACATATGCCCACGGAATGGCTATTACGCAACCCTACATAGATGGATATTTTACCGGGGAAGCAGCATTTAAAACGACGGAAACGGATCAGTTGCATCAAATATGGATGCAGCGTTATTTGCTTAATTTCATGCAAATGGCAGAAGGAAGCTGGTTCGAATACAGGAGAAATGATTATCCCAATTTCCCCATAAATCCGAATACCAGTCTAAATGCCAATGACGTAAACGCCATTCCTATGAGATATATGTATCCGTCATCAGAAACTGAATATAACCGGGATAACCTGATAACAGCTTTAGACCGCCAGTTTAATGGTTATGATGACATCAATAAACTGATGTGGGTTTTGAAAAATCATTAATCATCACCCCGTGGGATATTATGCAGTCGTATTGTGTGGGCTCACTTTGAATGAAAGGATTTCCGCCACAACGCCCGGAAAGATCGGACCTGTCCATTATAGGTTCGGTCTTTCCATTTTTATATCATACGCAATGTCATTTCATGGTCAACAAACCAGATTTTCTAATATGATGAGAAAAAATCCATTTCTAAGAACCGGTTTAAAGCCGGTAATAATTTTAAGTTTCGGGTTACTGGCCTGGTCATCATTTGGCATTGGCAAGCCCATAAAGGTTATTCCAAAGAGCGGGCCCGTAACCAAAGGATCAGTTGTACGAATAAAAAGGGAAGGCCGGCATTATCAGCTTATGTACAACGGGAAACCATATTTCGTTAAAGGTGCTGGCGGAGATGTTCACCTGGACTTGCTAAAAAGATCCGGCGGAAACTCAATACGAACCTGGGGAGTGGACAATGCAGATTCCATTCTTCAGGATGCACACTCCCGTGGACTGACGGTGACTATGGGAATCTGGCTCAACCATGAAACGTATTTTAACTACAATGATCCTGCTTCCCTTGCCAAGCAGAGAAAGCAAGTGTTACAGGATGTAAGAGAGTTGAAAGATGCACCTGCCTTGTTGGTGTGGGGACTTGGAAATGAAGTGGAGCTTGGTGGCGATCCGGCGAATCCAGCTATGTGGAAAGCCATCAATAAACTTGCTGGGGAGATAAAGAAAATAGATCCCAATCATCCGGTGATGACAGTTGTAGCAGGAGTGAACAAGAAAAAGATCGATGCCATCAAAAAGTATTATCCGAATATCGATATCCTTGGAGTCAATTCGTACGGGCCGGCTCAGACCTTGCCGAAACGGCTGAAGAAATTAGGCTGGACCAAACCGTACATGCTAACGGAATTCGGGCCAGTCGGTTGGTGGGAGTCGCCCAAGACCTCATGGGGTGCGCCGGTTGAGGCAAGTAGCACCGTCAAAGAGCTTCGATATCTCTATGAATACCAAGCCGCTGTAGCAACACAAAAAGGATGGGTTTTGGGTTCCTATGTTTTCGACTGGGGACACAAATGGGAAGGTTCATTGACCTGGTTTAACCTGTTTCTTCAGGGATCCGAAGATGCCCTGGGGCCCGTTGATGCGATGACACTGGCATGGACCGGTAAAAAACCCGAAAACTCTGCTCCGGAAATCATCTCTTTCCAAAGTGATGCGGGGCTAAAGAGAGTGAAGGCGGGTTCCGTCTTTCATGCGGAAGCGGTAGCCCGTGACCAAGATCAGGATTCGCTTCACTATAGTTGGAAAATTTGCTCGGAAAAACTTAGCAAAACCGATCATAAGCCCCTGTTTTATCCGGACAGCATTTTAAAAGAGAAGGATGGCAAAGTAGAGTTTGAATCTCCAAAATCAAGCGGCGCTTATCGTCTTTATGTTTTTGTGAGTGATGGAAAGGGAAAAGCTGCAACGGCCAATGTCCCGTTCTTTGTAGAATGATGTTCCATGTCAGGGTGGCCTATTTAAGGCTTCGCCAAAGTAGGAGATATTATTATGGGAGTGTTTTTAAAACAACAGTTAATTGGAACCTGAATCAATTGATATTCCGATAGGATCGTTTAAATTTACTCCGTCCAGCGAACAGAACTGCTATTCTTTCCCTTGCTTTGTAAGATCTTGGATATAAGATATCTGCAATCAATTGTTACACAATGCCTGGAAGGATGGAAAATAAAAAATTAGCAAATCGGATTCTTTCATTTTACAAGAGCCTGAAACCTGATTTCTCACTTCCGCGTGGAGTGGAGGTCATGAATCCATTTGAAGAGGAAGATGCAGCAAAAATAGCGGGCCGTTTTTATCAAAAATATTACGATGATATCAACCCGCGTGTGATCCTGTTCGGCATCAACCCCGGACGTTTCGGTGCCGGTGTAACAGGCGTTCCTTTCACCGATCCTATTCGACTGGAACAGGTATGCGGTATAGAAAACCACTTTGATAAAAAGCCAGAGCTGTCATCGGAATTTGTTTATGAGGTAGTGGACGCCTACGGAGGTCCGGCCCTGTTTTATGATCATTTTTTTGTGAGTGCGGTTTGTCCTCTTGGTTTTACAAAAGATGGGAAGAATCTGAATTATTACGATGATAAACAGTTGCTAAAAGATACTGAGCCATTCATCGTCGAAACGATTCGGGAGCAAATAAAAATGGTTGATTCACCCGATGTCAGCTTCTGCCTCGGCAAAGGAACCAATTTCAAATATTTCGTGAAACTCAACGAAAAGCATCATTTTTTCAAACGGATTGAACCGTTGCCGCATCCACGGTGGGTGATGCAGTATCGCCGAAAGAGGAAGAATGAGTTTGTGAAAAGGTATGTTGACCGTTTGGAACGAGTAGTATCTTCTCGATTATAAACCTCAACTATCCGGCTATATAGCAACCTGAAATGCCGCAGTGACGGGTATAAATGAATACGACCCATCGAATGTGCCAGTCCAGCGGGCATCCACCCGAAATTGAAATCGCTTGTTGAGCGGGATTTCAAATCCGAGTCCAAAAGCAGCTAATCCTTTTGAATGCTTTTGAGATGAATTGCGATCCTTTGACGAAGTGAAGCTATGTGACCCAAAGGCGGGATCAATCATAATTACTGCTGGGGACGAATGCGTGTTCACAAAATAAATACCGCTACCCAAAGAAAAGAATGGTCTGATATAATGGGCCGGTAAGATCAATCTGAAAGCAAACGAGGCCTCCCACATGCTAGTCAGGTCGTTGCCTTCAAGATGCTCATGTGAAATATCAGTTCCTATTTCGAGATTAGGATTAAACCGGTAAGTAACACCAGTTCCAAGAATCAGACTGTTTTTCAAGCTTCCCGCAAAGCTGAGATTAGGCCCATTCCCAATAAACCCGGAATGGATTTCAATCAAAATTTTTTGCCGTTCTGTGCCATAGATGTCAACGGCAAAAGGAGAAGCAAGATTAATGAAACAGCATATAGTTCTCTTCTCATGATAGCCTCCCGATGAGTGGTATCCTTAGATACATTCGTTTTTATTAATCTAAATTATCTGATATCAAAAACAAATGGTTTTGGTGAAAAAAATGGGTCGCTGCATCCGATAGGTTCGTCACAATACCAGATTTCATGCAAGTTTGAGAGCATCTGTAATGTCAAAAAGATAACAACTGATACAGAAGGCAGAATTTATTCCACTACTGCCAAAAATTATCAGGAAGCCATTTATAGATCATGATATTCGGCTCATCGTTCATATCACTTGGAGGAAGACATGAATTGGCTCAAAAGAAACTGGCTATGGGTATTAATCAACATATTTGCAATACAAACCATAATCATGATAATATAGGGTTCAATGTTGATTTTTCCGGCAGCGGATTGCCTGTTATATCTGTTAGTGAAACAACAGGGAGGGAGGGATTCGCAATGCACCACCAGCATTCTCCGCTTGAACGGTTTATTCATATAACCGGTGAATCGGCAATCCAATGGCTGATTTTTTCCCTGAACTGCACCCCGATATTCATTCTTACGGGATGGAGTTCGGTCAGCCGGTTAAAGAAAGTGATGGGATTGTATGCCTTCCTGTTTGCTGTCCTTCACTTGGCATTTTTTCTTGCCGATCGCGGCTTGATGGTCCTTTTTGATGAATTCAATTTCATAATGGGATTGATAGCTGTAGCCATTATGCTTCCGCTTGCTATCACATCCAATAAATGGTCGATGAAGAAACTGAAGAAGAACTGGAAGATTCTTCACCGCGCGGCGTATGCTGCCGGGGCATTTGCAGTTCTTCATCTGATCTTCCTGGAACGTGCGGATTGGGCCATCTATGCCGTTTTGCTCGTTACCGGTTTTGTGATCCGTATTCCCCAGGTAAGGACTGCGATCATCGATCTTCGTCACCAATATCTGTCGCCGGCAAGGGCTTCCGTCGGATGACTCATAGCTTCATTCTGTACAAGTCTTCAGGTTCGACTCAAGGTTTCTGATGGATGAGTTAACAAGAGTTCGCGGTAAGAAAAATAGAACACGGACAACGCGGATGGCACGGATTCGCACGGACAATAATTTAAGATGGTCCTCTCCATGCATTTGGAGAGGGGTTGGGGTGAGATCAAATGGCCGGATATCGTTTTTAAAATGTTAGGAGACCTGAAAATCCAACTTGACCCTCAAATATTTACTATATCCGGCTCGTGTCAGCTCATGGCCACTCCTGTGCAGGGATCGTTTCGTCTCTGCCCCATCTTTTATTTGGTTTACGGCCCATCTTAAATACAATCTTGCCGCCGTTTTTCAACTGATCGAAGGGCAGGAAGGGACTGTTCCATTTCCTGCCGTTCAGCACAACGGACTGGATGTATATATTTTTAGGTGACTGGTTTTCAGCGATCATCGTAAAATCCTTGCCGTTTGAAAGGTGCATTACGGCTTTCTTAACAAGCGGACTTCCAATCACATAATAACTGCTTCCGGGGCAGACCGGGTAAAATCCCATCGTATTGAATATGTACCATGCCGACATTTGCCCGCAGTCGTCATTGCCTTTCAGCGAGTTGGGCTTATCCCCGTACATAAGTTTCACGATCTGGTGGATGCGCATCTGTGTCTTCCACGGCTGACCGGCGTAGCAGTATAAAAACGCGATATGATGGCTCGGTTCATTGCCATGGGCGTATTCTCCGATCAAACCTGTGATATCGAGTGTGTCTCCGTTTTGGACGGTACCCGGACGCATAGTGAAGAGGGAATCCAGTTTTTTCGTGAACCTTTTTTTGCCGCCCATAAGCTTGATCAGTCCGGGTACATCCTGGGGTACGAACCAACTGTACTGCCAGCTTGTGCCTTCGGTGAAATCGCCACCTTCCACATATTGATGCGGATGAAACGGTTTGTGCCAGTGACCATGGGAGTCTTTGCCTCGCATCAATCCATATGACGGATCAAACAGGTTTTTGTAGCTTCCGGCACGCTTCATGAAGTATTCGTAGTCCTGTTGCTTGCCGAGTGCTTTAGCCATCTGCGCGATGCACCAATCGTCATACGCATATTCCAGCGTTTTGGAAACCGATTCGTTTTCCTCATCATCAGGAACATATCCAAGCTTGGCAAAAGTCGCTGCATGATCGTAGTTCGGGTTCATCGCCGTCGTTTTGATGGCTTCATATGCCCGTTCCGGGTCAAATCCCTTGACGCCTTTCATATAAGCATCCACAATGACAGGTACAGCGTGATAGCCGATCATACACCAGGTTTCATTGCCCTGCAGCGACCAGACCGGCAGCATGTGTTCCACGCTCTGATCATAATGAGCCAGCATCGAGTTGACCATGTCGCCATCCCGTTTCGACTGAACGAGCGCAAGGAGCGGATGCTCGGCCCGGAACGTGTCCCAAAGTGAAAAAATAGTGTATTTGGTAAACCCTTTGGCTTTGTGTACTTCCCAATCAAGCCCCCGGTATTTTCCATTGACATCTTCATAAAGATTGGGTGTCAGGAACGAGTGGTAAAGCGAGGTGTAGAAGGTCTCCATCTGGTTTTTCGTGCCGTCAATCCGAATTTTATCGAGTTGTTTTTCCCAGTTATCGCGGTTCTCTTGGCGGACGCGGCTGAAGTTCCAGTCCGGTATCTCTGCATCCAGATTTTGCATGGCGTCCGATTCACTGACCGCCGAGATGCCAACCTTGATCATAATTCGCTCATTGCCATGCGTCTTGAATTGAGCCAGGAATTTCAGGTCCTTTCCTGAGGCTTCCCGTGCACTTCTAAAACGGTAAGTGTTGTAGACGACGGGCTTCCCATCCATCATGATGCGGAAATGTTCAAACGGTTTAGAGTAGCGCGCGGCAAAATACAGATACCGTTCCTTTGCCCAGCCATGGACAAGATGAAAACCGGTTATGGTCGAATCGTTAAGTATACGGATGTGCGACCAGATCACATTCCAACGTAACACGTGCTTCAGATCAGTCAATACATACGCACTGTCGGAGGCTGGAAAAGTAAAACGCATCAATCCTGCGCGCTCTGTGCAGGTCAGCTCTACGTTGATGCCTGAATCCTGCAGGCGGACCTGGTAGTAACCGGGAGATGCCTGTTCATCATTATGGGAATACCGCTGGCGATGGCCTGAATCGGGATCCTGTTTCGTCCCCTCAGCAAGCAAAGGCCGCCCGATGCTTGGCATGAACAGGAAATCACCCAGATCCGGAATGCCGGTTCCCGAGAGATGGGTCATGCTGAAACCGATGATCGACTTATCAGAGTATTCATAGCCTGAAGCGGTGGCCCACAACGAGTCATCCGTATCGGGACCAATCTGTACCATCCCGAACGGAGCAGAAGGCCCGGGGAACGTATTGCCGTCACCCTCTGTGCCAACGAATGGGTTTACATAGTCGACTAGTGAAGTATCCTTATCAGCCGGTTGTTGTTTCTTTTTAGGTATCCCGGCAACAAGAAGGGAAGGGATGCAAACCAATAGAAACAGCAGGAAAACTCGTTTATTGATCATCGGTATGTCAGGTTAAGTGAATGGGACGTGACAGAATAACAACTAACCGTGAAAAAAACAGTAAATTTATAACTACCGCATCAACAGAGGAGTGTTATAATTAAGTATAGCTTCATCAATTACTAATGCAGGTGGTCCAGGCTGTTAAACTGAACCAGATCGGAATTGATTTTCCCGGGATGGTAAAAATAACCCCCCAAACTGGTTTAAGTTTGTAACTTGGACCATAATACATCAGCAACCTTTTTCCCATCTTTTCGTAAAATAATATGATAATCATAGATCAATGATATTGGTCTATTGCCTTGCAATTGCTTAAAGAATTGTAAGGTTTATATCTCTTGTCTGTCATTGTATTAGTCCCTATTATCATTACATATAGGGAGTGAATTATGGGAGAGAATGTTGATATATCCGCGTTGCGTATCCGGCGTGATGCTAACTCGCCTGCCAAATCCAGCCGGAGGAACCGTGGCTGGATAATAATTGCCGTTTTTCTCGTTCTGGCATCATTGGCAGGTTATATTTTTGTGGTCACGGGTGCCGCTGATCCCGAGATTGGCGTGTCCATAGTCAGCCGTTCAGGGAATAACAGGGCACAAAGCATGCTAACCGCCAGCGGTTATGTGGTCGCACAACGCGAGGCGGCCGTGGCTTCGAAGGGAACGGGGCGTCTGGTGTATCTTGGCGTTGAAGAAGGTGACCGGGTAACCCAAGGGCAGATTATTGCGAGACTTGAAGATTCCGACGTCCTCGCTTCCCTGGGCAGTGCGCGGGCAAATCTGGCAGTGGTACGTGCTGATTCGTCCGAGGCGACGGCAAACCTGAAGCGCCAACAAGCGTTGAAAGACCAAAATCTCACTTCCCAGGCAAATCTCGATGCCGCTAAAACGGCATATCAAAAGGTTATTGCTAATATCGGCCTGGCGGCCGCAAGCATTCGCGAAGCGGAAGTGGCCGTCGAAAATACGGTAATCCGTGCTCCTTTCAATGGAACGGTGTTGACTAAAAATGCCGATGTCGGCGAGATTGTGGCTCCTTTTGCCGCTTCGACGAACTCCCGCGGTGCAATGGTTACCACTGCACCGCGGGAGTTCGTCGAAGCCGATGTCTCCGAATCCAATATCACTCTTGTAAAACTGAGCCAACCGTGTGAAATCATGCTGGATGCCTACCCCGATCAGCGCTACCGGGGTTATGTGAAGAAAATCGTGCCAACCGCAGATCGCAGCAAGGCCACCGTGATGGTCAAAGTAGCATTCGACTCGCTCGACGGTAAAGTTCTCCCTGAAATGAGCACAAAGGTCCAGTTCCTGTCTGAAGCCAGGCCGGCAAATGAATACAGTGATGCTAGAATGCTCACCATTCCCACTTCCTCTATTTTACAACGTGATCGCAGAACCTATGTACTGCTTATTAACAGCGGAGTAATTGAGGAGCGTGATGTCAAATTGGGTCAGCCGTTACACGACAGGACGGTGGTCCGGGACGGATTGCAACAAGGTGATCAAGTTGTGACCGAGCCGACAGCAAATCTGAAAGCAGGGACAAAAATAAGAGTGAAACGGTAATTTTAAGGTGTAAAGCAATGGTATCTTCAACAAACGGACAAGTTCTCATAGAGTTGAAAGAAATCTCAAAATCCTATTTCAAAGACAGGATCAAAATTCCGGTGTTGTCCAATATCACGCTGTCTATTCCGGGAGGAGAGTTTATTGCGTTCATGGGTCCGTCCGGCTCGGGGAAGACGACCCTGCTAAACCTAATCGCCGGAATCGATCATCCCGACAACGGGCACGTGATAATCGATGGCGTCGATATTGCAAAACTGGGAGAATCCAGACTGGCAGTCTGGCGATCGCACCATGTCGGATTCGTCTTCCAGTTTTATAACCTGATCCCGGTACTGACCGCTTATCAGAATGTCGAACTGCCATTGTTGCTGACCAATCTTACCAGGAAGGAAAAACGGGAGCATGTGGAAGCAGCCCTGAAAATCGTGGGATTGGAAGACCGGATGACCCATTTCCCGCGACAACTGTCCGGTGGGCAGGAACAGCGGGTGGCCATCGCCCGGGCTATCGTTACCGATCCGACTATTATTGTAGCGGATGAACCGACGGGTGATCTCGACAAATCCTCTGCCGAAGAGGTACTCGAATTGATGGTTCAGTTAAACCGCCAGTTCAACAAGACCGTTGTCATGGTGACGCACGACCCGCGTGCCGCTGAGAAGGCACACAAAGTGATCCATCTCGATAAAGGAGAACTGATGCCATATGAACCTACTGAGACTGGTCTTTAAGAATATCTTCCGGCACAAACTGCGCTCCATGCTCACCATCCTTGGGATTGCGGTGACGATCCTGGCTTTTGGCCTGCTCCGGACACTGATAGCAGCATGGTATGCCGGAGTGGAAGCTTCAGCCGATAATCGATTGATCACACGGAATTCGGTCTCATTTATCTTCCCACTTCCACTTGCCTACCGCGATCAGATTGCCAATGTGCCGGGCGTGTCGCAGGTGACCTATGCCAACTGGTTCCAGGGTATCTACATCGATCAGAACCAGTTTTTTCCACGGATGGGCGTAGATGCAGAGACGCTTTTTGAGAGCTATCCTGAATTTTTGATTACCGCGGATGAACTGGCTGAATTCAAGAAAGAACGCAACGCGGCAGTAGTCGGGTCGATCATAGCGCAGAGATACAATCTGCACCTGGGTGATATCATGCAGATCAAAGGGGATATCTATCCCGGGGAATATGAGTTTGTGATTCGCGGTATTTACCGGCCACGCGATAGCAAGACCGACGCTACTCAGATGTTTTTTCACTGGGATTATCTCAATGAACATGCCAAGGAAATCGGTTACGAGGCCAACATGGTCGGTTGGTATATCATAACTGTTGACGACCCGGATCAATCGGCGGTGATCAGCGAAGCGGTCGATGCGTTATTCCATAATTCACGTGCTGAAACAAAGACAGAGACGGAAGCTGCTTTCGCCCATAGTTTTATAAGCATGTCGGATGCCATTCTGAAATCTATCAATGCCATATCGATCATCATTATCGGGATCATCATACTGGTTCTGGCTAATACCATGGCGATGACCGCACGTGAACGGATGCAGGAATATGCCGTACTGAAAACACTCGGATTCCCCGGTGCTTTCCTGACGTATCTTATCTATGGCGAGGCTTTGTTGATTTCAGTTCTGGGAGGCATTATCGGGATTTTACTTACTTTCCCTCTTGCCAGGGGCGTTCAGGAAGCAGTGCCGGCCGGTTACTTTCCTGTTTTTGACGTGACCGCGGGGACCATTCTGCTTTGTGCATTGGCTGTACTGATTGTCAGCATTTTTTCATCGGCTTATCCGGTTTGGAAGGCACGTTCGCAAACAATCGTTGACGGTTTAAGGCAAATAGGATAGCTCCGGAGGAACAGTTATGAAAAATATACCATTTACGTACAGCATCCGGAATCTGTTTGCCCGCCGAATCACCTTTGTTTTGACACTATCTGGCATTGCCCTGGTCGTTTTTGTTTTCTGTGCCGTTTTGATGCTGGCGCACGGATTGCAAAAGACGATGGTCGATACCGGATCGAAAAACAATGTTCTTTTATTCAGGAAAGGATCCGATTCGGAATTAAGCAGTGGGGTTAACCGGGAGCTGGTGAACGTGATTGCCACACTTCCTCAAATTGCTGAAGATAATGCAGGACACCCGATGCTTTCTTCTGAAGTAGTCGTCATTATCAATCTTAACCGAAAGGGTATTGGTGACATGGGAAATGTTTCGGCACGCGGGGTGACACCCGAAACGGCCTTTGAACTGCGGAAGGACATGAAAATCGTGGAAGGCCGCCGCTTTAAACCGGGCTCACGTGAAATCATCATCGGGAAGGCGATACGGCAGCGGTTTCAGAATACCGATATCGGTCAGACAATCAAATTTGGTGGTGATGAATGGACGATCGTCGGCATCCATGAAGCGAAGGGTTCAGCGTTCGAATCGGAGGTTTGGGGAGATGTCGACCAGATGATGCAGGCCTTCAACCGGCAGGGGGCGTATTCTTCTGTAACAGTACGTTTGAACAGTCCCGCCGACACGGCATCTCTCAACCAAAACCTTGAGAGCGATAACCGGTTGCTGACCATCAAGGCAGAATCGGAGCCGGATTACTACCGGCGACAGTCGCGGTTCCTGGTTATTTTTATTCGTGTACTCGGGCTATCGATCACTTTTATTTTCAGTATTGGCGCCGTGATTGGTGCGATGATCACCATGTATGCTGCCGTTGCCAACCGGACCCGTGAGATCGGTATTCTTCGGGCGCTTGGATTCCGGAGGCGTAGCGTATTGACAGCGTTCCTGGTCGAGTCCATTATCCTGTCTTTAATCGGAGGTGGAATAGGTATTCTAATGGCCTCATTCCTACAGTTCCTGAGCTTTTCCACGATCAACTTCGGCACGTTTTCCGATATCACCTTCGGTTACATTCTATCCTCTCAAACGGTTTTGGCTACGTTTATTTTCGCCGTCTTTATGGGTATTGTCGGTGGTTTTCTGCCGGCGGTACGTGCTTCACGACAGGATATCCTTGGGGCATTGCGGGCAGGATGACGAATATATCTCTGTAAGCCTGCAACCAATGCGATTCTGTGGGTTGTCGTGCCTTTTCTTTCAGCTAGCCAATACAGGGTTCTGCTTACCCGATAAGTTGTCCCGAATCCCTGCCTTTTTTGTCGTATTCATCTCCCAGGTTCATTCTAATCTATTAGTGTAAGGTATTAGATGATTACTCGTCTGACGGGAGGTCGATATGGAAAAAATAATCCCAACATTTCTTTTCGATCACAGAAATAGTTCAAAATCTATTAGTGTTCTTGTCATTCTTACAGGAATGCTAATGATCAGTGTAATCCCCTCTATGGCTCAAACATCCGGTATTTCAAAAGGGGATATCGTTCGGGTTTCGTCGCCAATTTTAGGGGATAAAATGGTTCGCGGAAAAGTTGTTAATATATCTTCGCAGTCCATAGAAATAGTATCAAATGGTGCTGATTTCGACATCTCTTACAGTTCAATTAAACACATTGAGGTAGCGAGGGGGACCATTGCACACCCGGTTGAGGGTATTCTGATTGGTGGTGCAAGCGGTGCCCTGATCGGCGGATTAATCGGCTCAGTTGCCTACAGTCCATGCACCAGTGAAGAAATTATGGGATGCTTTATGAGTCCTGGCAGCAAATCAGAATCAGCAAAGATTGGAGCGATATCGGGCGGATTATTACTGGGCCTTTTCGGCCTGCTTATTGGTGCCACTTCACACACTACACAGTGGCAAAGTGTCCCGATACTGGTACCTGCTTCAATAAGCATCGTACCCTCACAATTTGATAACGGTGGTTATCATCCGATGGTTACGGTACGGCTTCCAATAAACAGACGTTAGTACCAAAAAGGTTCCTCTTGCTGTTCACTGATTTTTACCGTTCCCCAAAGGTAACTGATAGCTGATTATTTATTACTGACTTCTAACGTCCAAAATCATCCTGCACCCGCACAATATCGTCTTCATCTGATGGGTTATCGGGATCGGTGTGTTGCCAGATCTCGGCGACTCTCCCCCAATTGTCAAGTCCCACCAGGCGATGGCGCTCTCCCTGGTGAAGCGTTATCTGATCACCCGATTCGTATTTCTTGAGCGGACCCTGATCATTGGTTTCGCTGGTAATAATGCCCACGGGTCCATCAACCACTCTCCATATCTCAGCGCGCCGGTGATGATATTGCCATGAAAGCCTCTGCTCCGGCTGGACAATCAGGATTTTGGGACTCAACTTTCCGGAAATTTTCAACTGATCTAATGGGATACTATCGAAGTATGTATCTGAAAATTTTTTAGCTTGATCTTCATTGATTACAAAAAAGCCGCCCCAGGGTCGTTTCCTGTCCTGATCGACAATGGTAAAGCCCCGTTTTTTTAATTCTTTCTCGGTTTCATCAAACAACTTTTGTTTGGTCTGATCATCGCTCATCGATAAAAAGGTTTAAAGATTCATAAAGAAACAAATTACGGCGCCCGAATGTATGAAATTTTTTGCCGCGTATGGAATTAACGTAAATGTTGTAGGAACAATTCAACTTATGGTACAATGAGCAAAACCGATTGCATCTCATATTATATCACGTGAATTATGAGTATATCGTCCCCCCGTAACCGTCGCTCCTGATTATCCTTTGTGCCATGATCCGTGTAACTGGCTGTCAGAATAAACACGCCATCGGGTTTGTAATTTTCCGGCCTTTTCAATCTGATAACACCTTTGAGCCCCGTGTAATAATTCAAATCCGGATTACTGCCGTTCTGCATGATCCATCGTACAATGCCCTTCGCCTGCTGAGTTGTCAGATCGGGATGTGATGGCATGCTCGCATTTCCCCAGATACCGGTCGACCCATCTATGATATGTTTTGACAATCGTTCAATGTCAGGTTTCGTGGCGGGATATTTCCGGCTTATTGCCGCGAAAGATGGACCGATTCTGGTAGCGTCAAAAGCATGACACGTAACACAGTTTGATGTTCTGATTGCAGCAAGACCTTGTGGATCGGGTTGCGCGGCCCGAATGGTATCCCGTGAAATTTTTGAAGGATCCGGCTCATACCTGACCTCCAGAAAGACTTCGGATGGCGTGATTTCGCCGAACCTGGAATCCCCATCTTCTTCATCCGATACCCTGATTTTATAGCGAATAGGGGTATCCCATTTAACATTGCTGCCATTTTCAGGAGTGATAATTTTGACCACCGGAGGGTGATTCCCCGGCACCGATTGATGGGAAACTGTTTTATTTGGTAAGGCGGATGTCACGTATCCAGCCGCAAGAAGAAGAGGTAAAATCCATATATTTTTTAGAGAGAACCCGTACTTCATCACTATTATCTTCATCAGGCCTGGTCGATCTCCCGGGCGACCCGGTTTGCAGAACGGAGGCACGACTCCATTCCCCGGCTAAGGTTGTCTGCGTAAGTTCCTGCAAAATAGAATCTTCCTTCCGGTTTCATAATTTGCGGCCAGAATTTATGCATCTCACCGATAGGGAAGGGAAGCATCTCGCAAGTCGGGGCAAAGCTGTCTCTGGTCCAGTCTTTGGTCAGTGCCTGGACAATGGTATCGCTCTTGCCGGGATATACTTTCCTGAAAGCAGCTAAAACGCGCAGTGGTGAGAGCCCGCCCGGACCATATGCCTTCAGGATGACCCGTTCGGTATCCACCTCATTATATTCCTGCCATATCGAAGAGATGTCGGG
>DATFNI010000433.1:0-6785 GCA_035266485.1 Balneolales bacterium | reverse complement strand
TCAGCGTGCCTACCTGTCCGGCGGTTTTTATGATACCGGCAAATTATACCAGGGAGGGCGATCGGGACCGCAGCATATATACCGGATGAGACTAGCCTGAGAAAATACTTCACCTAATTATAATCATCCTATTTCTTTATTAGATTGTAGGGATACTACCTTTTCACTGGTTCAGGTTATGACTTCTATCCCTTTTCTAATAAAAATGCCGGGAAAGGCTTCGCGAAGGTTGGCCTTCTCCGGGGAAGATGCGAAGACTGTGATGCATCACCTCTTGAGACCGCGCTCAGGGAGACAAGGGAGGAGATTGGCGTCGACAAATCACAACTCGATATTCTTGAGCACCTCACAGCGATTGAAACACGGACGACAGGCTTTCGCATTCATCCCTTCCTGGCGAGAATAAGCCTGCCACAAAGGTGGCATCTCCAGAAGGAAGAAGTGTCCGAAATTATACTGTCAACTTTAGAAGATATTACGAACCCTGAAAATCACGGTTTTGATTTAACCTACTTTCCAGGCTGATCCGTACAAAGGGAAATACCGTTTATTCGTATCGGAGATCAGAAGCTTTGGGGCGTCTCCTATCGCATACTGAAGCCGTTACTTCCTCTTTTGTTAAACCGTAAGGGGGACATATAAAAAGCCGAATCCCGATGGCATTCGGAATTCGGCCTTGATCATGACATGTACGTCCGGACGCTTCGACTTATTTTTTGTCGTCGTCGTCCACAACTTCAAAGTCAGCGTCTACAGCGTCATCTCCGCCTTTTGCTTCGCCCTCTTCACCGGCTTGTTCCGAGCTGCTACCTTCCGCTTGTTGTCCGGCTTCTTGCTGGCTTGAAGCCTGGTACATTTCGGTAGATGCAGCAGACCAAGCTTGGTTAAGGGCTTCTATGGCGCTGTCGACCTCATCCACGTTTTCTGATTTGTGGACTTCTTCCAGATGTTTTAAAGCTTCCTGAATCTTTGTCTTGTTGCCTTCGGAGATCTTTTCTCCATATTCTTCCAATTGTTTCTTTGTTGAGAAGATCAGCTGATCAGCCTTATTGAGTTTTTCAACCCGGTCACGCATTTGTTTGTCTTCATCAGCGTGTTCTTTGGCCGCACTCTTCATACGCTCAATTTCCTGATCGGAAAGACCAGAGGAGGATTCGATACGAATCTTCTGCGATTTACCGGTTGCCTTATCTTTGGCGCTCACATTTAGCACGCCATTGGCATCGATGTCGAAGGTGACTTCGATTTGAGGGATACCGCGTGGTGCCGGTGGAATACCATCGAGGTGGAATCGTCCAAGGGTGCGGTTGTCGACAGCCTGGGCTCGTTCACCCTGCAAGACATGAATTTCAACGCTGGTCTGACTATCAGCTGCCGTTGAGAAAGTTTCCGTCTTGCTTGTCGGGATGGTAGTATTGGAGTCGATCAGCTTCGTCATCACGCCACCCAGTGTTTCGATACCCAGTGACAGTGGTGTCACGTCAAGCAGAACAACATCCTTCACATCACCCGTCATCACACCGCCCTGAATGGCAGCACCTATAGCAACTACTTCGTCAGGATTGACACCTTTGCTCGGTTCTTTACCAAAAAATTCCTTAACCACTTCCTGAATCTTTGGTATCCGCGTCGAACCACCGACAAGGATGACCTGATCGATTTCTGATTTATCAATCTTGGCACTTTCTATCGCTTTCTTACACGGATCAAGTGTCCGCTGAACCAGATCATCGACCAATTGTTCGAACTTGGAACGGGTGATATCAATGTTCAGGTGTTTCGGTCCGGAGCTATCGGCCGTGATGAACGGCAGATTCACATTGGTCTTCATTGAACTAGACAACTCGATCTTGGCCTTTTCTGCGGCATCTTTGAGTCGCTGCATGGCCATCGGGTCTTTGCGCAGGTCGATACCTTCCGATTTCTTAAATTCATCGGCAAGGAAACTGATGATACGACCATCGAAATCATCACCACCAAGGTGGGTATCCCCATTGGTCGATTTCACTTCGAAGACACCATCACCTAATTCCAGAACAGAAATATCAAATGTACCACCACCCAAGTCATACACAGCGATGACCTCGTTTTCCTTCTTATCCAGACCATAAGCCAGTGAGGCGGCTGTCGGTTCGTTGATGATACGCTTCACATTCAGACCAGCAATGGCACCAGCTTCCTGAGTTGCCTTACGTTGCGCGTCATTGAAGTAGGCCGGTACTGTAATGACCGCATCGGTCACTTTTTCTCCCAGGTATTCTTCGGCTGTCTGCTTCATTTTCTGCAGGATCATTGCCGAGATTTCCTGAGGAGCATACATGCGGTCATCGATTTTTACCCGTGCCGTACCATCATCAGCCTTGTCTACATGGTAGTTAATATTCTTGATTTCACCGGACACTTCGTCGTAACGACGCCCCATGAAACGTTTAATCGAAGAAATTGTACGATCGGAATTGGTAATAGCTTGTCGTTTCGCAGGGGCACCGACCAATCGTTCACCATCTTTTGTAAATGCAACAACAGAAGGAGTTGTACGGCCACCCTCCGAGTTTTGAATAACAACCGGGTCGTTGCCTTCCATTACCGCAACTACCGAGTTTGTCGTACCGAGGTCAATTCCAATTATCTTGCCCATAATAACCGTTTATTTTTATTTTAGATGTTTAATTTATTGGTATCGAAGATGCGTTCGGTGTCTCTTCTGCTTTTGGAAGAGTGATTGTCAAAACGCCTTCTTTGAACGTAGCTTTGATCGCGCCGCTTTCAACGCCTCCAGGAACAGGAAATGATCGTGAAAACAATCCGACCTGACGTTCCTTATGGATATAATGCTGACTCTCATCTGTCTCGATCTTACGAGTCCCTTTTACCGTCAGAATATCATCTTTATATGAAATTGAAATATCCTGCTTATTCATACCCGGAAGATCCATTTCAATGAGGATGTTTTTGTCGTCTTCACTTACGTCAGCTGCAGGACTAAATCCTGCCGATTCTTCACGTGTCAGGCGATCCATGAACCCCTGGATATCCCTGCCTACACGATTGAAATAGCGTTCAAAGTCTAGTTCAGTCATATCGATTAAAATTCGTTTGTGTTACACCTTTATCTATCTCAATCGATATGCCAATCGGGTGATACGTCGGAAAAATATGACGTATTGACACCAATAAGACACAAAGCCCTCTTCTGTGGCAGAATTTCAGGGCCTAAACGCTGTTTGTCAACGACTGTTCGTAAGATTTGTCAGATTATTCCAAAAGGCGGGATATGAAATGGAGACGCACTCTGCCTTTTCTATTATAGATGGGCTATCAGAACGCAGAGCAAGGATTCCGGCTGCCATGGCAATGCGATGATCATCATAACTATTAAAACGTGCCGCATTGACAGGTGCACCGCCATTGCCGTGAATCACAAGCCCGTCTTTCCTTTCCAGTACCTGGATGCCGGCCTCTTGTAAAAACTCAGCCACAGCCTTCAGACGGTCGCTTTCCTTGAATCGCAGTTCCGCCGCGCCCTCAATACGTGATTCACCCTCTGCAAACGCCATAGCAACAGCTAAAATTGGGATCTCATCTATACAATTTGGTACTTCTTCGGGATGAATAACGGTGGCTTTAAGATCATGGTAGTCCACCACCAGATCGGCAACCGGTTCCGCTCCGGCCAGATGCTCCCGCTCCATACGAATGGAGGCACCCATTCTCTCCAGAATATTCAACGCAGATGATCGCGTCGGATTAATCCCCACTTCTTTGAGTGCGATATGGCTGTCCGGCACAATGGATCCCGCTACCAGCCAAAATGCAGCAGCGGAAAAATCACCTGGTACCTGATAGTTTTGGGTTGGGATGAATTGGCTACCCTCACTGATTATGATCCGTCCATCGTCCTTATCGTGGATCTGCAAACCGAGCAGCCGTTCGGTATGATCCCGGCTCGGCAGATGTTCGATCACTTCAGTAGGGTTATCCCCGAAAAGTCCGGCAAGTAAAACGCATGATTTCAGCTGAGCGCTGGCTATCGGCAAATCAAACCGGATGGGTTTTAAAGGTCCTTTACGAGAAATATGGAGTGGCGGAAAATTATCATCCTGTGCCTGGATAGCAATACCCATGCTTTGCAACGGGTCGATAATGCGCCGCATGGGTCTCCTGCTCAACGAGTTATCTCCCACAAGCGTTGCCTCGATACCTGCTCCACCAATGATACCCGACAACAATCTCATCGTTGTTCCGGAATTGCCGCAGTCAAGTAATTGCCCCGGTGATCTCAAACCATGCCTGCCAACGCCCCTGATAATAACCTTCTGGTCTTCATGGCGAATTGGAACCCCCAGTTGCCTCAGGCATTTTAACGTCGATTGAGGATCAGCGGCATCCGAAAAACCACCGATCACGGATGTCCCATCAGCCAGAGCAGCAAACATGGCGGCACGGTGAGAAATCGATTTATCTGCTGGGAGTTCGAGAGTGCCGCTCAGTCTTGTGGCGGCGCTGACCGTTTGTTCCATTTATTTTTGCTTAAGCAACTTTTGCGCTTCCTGGGCCGCCAGAGTCCCCGGATAATCATGAATAATAGCCTTCAGCGTATTGGTTTCGTCGGCAGGATTATTCAGTGCTTTATAACATTGGGCGGTATGCAGCATCGCCTCTGAAACCCAGTTTGCATACGCCTCATAGAGTACCTTTACCTTCGAGAACGCTTGTATGGCATCGGAATACTTATTTTGATCCTGATACGCAAGTCCCAGATAATACTGGGCTCTTGCTCCCGGCTCTGCCGTATTTTGGGATGATAATTTACTAAAGATACTCTGTGCCTGATCGTAATTCTTTTCCTGAAGCGCCACCTGACCTACTCCCAGCTGACACAAATCACTATTGGGACGGAACTGCAGGCCTTTCTCAAACTGATCCCTGGCTTTTCCCGGCTGGTTCATTGATAAATAGGTTTCTCCAAGGCCAATAAGAGCTTCCAGACGATAGTTGTTGCTGGCTCCCAACAGCTTCTGATAATAGCCGATGGCAGCATCATATTCGTTGGTCTTTCGGCTAAGCCGGCCCAGGTTTAACAGAGACACCGATACGCGATCCGATTTGGGATACTGATCGACGATAGCCTGGTAAGCGGCAATGGCTTGTGGAATGTTATTTAACTGTTCATACGCATCGGCCAGGTTGAAATAAGCCTCTGCAACCATATGATCGTTATTAGTAATACGGATGTATTCCTTAAACGATGAGATGGCCGATTTGTAATCACCACTTTGCAGCAGATTCTCTGCCTGTCGGAAACGGAGACGGTCAGCTGTATTTGACTGGGGATGATTACTCAAAAACGACTCTAACACAGCCGAGCTGGAATCTGGCTTGCCCGAGGCAATCTGCGCATACTGGATGCCATTAACCGCTTCAATAATGAGATTACTTTTCGGATAATTATTCAAAACCTGTTTATAAGCGTCCACAGCCTTGTTGAACTTGGTCGCATTGTAGTAGGCATCTCCGATATTGTATTGCGCCCTGGCCGCCCATGAAGTGCCCGGATATCTCTTTATGACTGTCTCAAATTCATCAATGGCTTGCTCATAATTCCCGGTCAGGAAGTAGATATATCCAATATTATATTGGGCATGCTGGGCAAGGGAACTCTCCGGATATTTCTTCAACAGTGTTCTTAGCGTAGTTACCGCCTCATACGACTGATCACCCCGGTAATAACAATTGGATATCTGATACAGTGCGTAGTCGCCACCGTCCTTTGAATTTTCTGCCTTTTGGTAGTAACTGATCGCTTGTTCATAATCTTTCAACGCATAGTAGGCATCTCCTATCCGCAATTCCGTATCGATATTATAAGGGAAGAGAGCAATCGGAGGCGGACTGTAGTGCTGAAGGAACGACTTGAACGGAGATATCGCCTTTTCATATTCCCCCATCTTAAAGTATGCCCAACCAAGCGAGTAGCGTGCAGCTCCGACTTGTTTATTGTCCGGATATTGTTTGATAAAGGCTTCAAATTGAGATGCAGCCGGACCATACTTATCCAGATGATAATAACAGTCGGCACTCCAAAATAATGATTGTTTTCCAATAGAACTCTTTGGAGCCTGTGTGTAAAGATCCTGGAAAATAGGCCGGGCCTGTTCGTAGGCTTGGTTTTGATACATGACCCAGGCCTTTTGAAACCGCGACTGTTCCACAACACCGGGCTCCGCCTTACCCGCTTTAGCCGCCTGGTCAAACGCGTCCATGGCTCTGGAATATTCGTTATTGGCGAAATAAGCCTGCCCGAGCAGTGAAAATACCTGGCCCGGTTTTTTCAAAGGAGCATCATTGCGTACCAGTTTGAGACAGGTTTCAATAGTCTCCACATAACGACCGGTCTGAAATGCCGTCACCGCCCATTCGTAGTAAACTTGCTGCACCCACATTCCGGATTTATACTTTTTCCCGAATTCACGGAATGTGTTCAAAGCATCTTCATATTTACCGCCGAGTTTCTCATTGACCGCTTTGTAATAGAGCGCCTTCCTGGCAATCTCATCATTTCCTTTTGCTGCTTTTGCAAAGGCATCTGCAGCCCAATGATAGATACCCTGTTTGTTATACACCCATCCCAGCCCGTAGTAAGCATAGCGAGCCTTGTCATTTCCCTTATTCAGGTTGATATACCTGAGGTAATAGTTGGATGCTTCTTTAAAATTATTGAGGTAATTATAGCTCTCAGCAATGAGATAGACAGCTTTGGAAGTGCCTTCATCGTCGAGATAGGG
>DATFNI010000432.1:0-5123 GCA_035266485.1 Balneolales bacterium | reverse complement strand
CCATCGCTGTCCGCAACAATCCAATCACTAGAATATTCTTTATTGTCCCTGGATGGATTCGCACGGTAAACACGCCCACCGGCTTTAAAAAATACCCTGGGCATATCTTCTTCCGCCCATTCGGATCGCAAGGTCACAGTGCAGGAAACTTTATCGCCACGTTGCACGAATTCCGGCTTTAAATTGTAATCATCGATTTCCAAGGGAAATTGCGGGGGAGCGACAAGATTCAGGTCGGCGGGCCAACTCTTCAAAACTTCCAGAGTCAGCTTTGCCATTAATCCCTCTCTCTCTGACTCCTCGTTTAACCCTAAAACATTTACGATATCCTCACCGCTCAAGCCTCCAGTCCCCGTCCAAATGGTTCGCGTATCATTTGTCCTTACCAGATAGAGAGTCAGCCCGAGAGAGACAGCCTTTCCTTCCCCTTTAGCGGATATCGTACCAAACAAGACCATATCCGCCCCTAACTCCTCGTTGGCATAAACAATACTCTTGGTATCCATAAAGCCGAGCCAACGCATCCGATGCCGTGCCATAAAAGGAACCACCTCCTCCTTGGCTATGACATCAAATCCTCGCCGGTCCATTTCCCAAGCCAAATAATCGGATATCTCCCAATTAACTCCGTTTATGCCTTGGCTTAAGTCCTCAATCGGAAAAATCGCAAGAGTTTCGGCGTTTGCAACAATCCCTTTCCCGCACACAGGGATAATAAAAAACAAGATAAATAAAATACGCCGCAGCATCATACCTCCTGCCAAGAACAAATCAGACAAAACACAAATAACATCGCGTGGCACAACTATTTTTAGTTTTACAAGCTTTTGATTATACCAAATTTTCAATCTATCGTTTAGCTAAACTTTCGATCATATTATGCAGCAACTTAATGTTAACGTGATAACTGTCGCTGGGAGGAATACCGAACATTTTCCCAACAAATGATTCCGATGTCCAATGACCACTACTCTGCCATAAAATCGAAGCAGACTGCGCCTCAACCAATCTAATTGTCAAGCCCAACTGGGGGTAACCTGAAGATCCGCCGACGCTATTGCTTGTCACCATATCCACATCACCCAGCAAAAAAGCCTGGACGTTAAGACGTTGCCCGAGACGCTTCAGATTTATCAAGTCAATAGGCTGTCTTGGATCGATAACCTCTTCATAAAGAACACTGTCGACAATACCGCGATCAACCACATCAGCAACGCCGTTGGCCAGTATCTGAGTGATCGCAACGTTCCTGATTCTCTCATTAATGTACTTGTCACTCGTATGATTCAGAAAGGGCAACACAGCTACTCGTCTTATCGAGTCAAAGTCAACGTCTTGCCGGAGAAATTCTTCGCTGGTGAATTTACCACTACACCCGAGCAATGATAAACAAACCGTAACATATAATACGGCTGAAGTGAATCTCTGCATCTCCCTCTCCTGTTATGTTCGTTAATATCTTTAGCACTAATGCAAAACAATTATTATCTCAAGGTAAAGCAAAGCCTATCGACAAACGCGCAAAAGCTCTAAACTCGTTGCCAATGGTCGAATCATCAGCTTTGTAAAAACAACCACCTGACAGGCGAAGCTTTTTCGCCGGATACCAATCCAAGACAGTTGAGCCGGACTTTGTTTGTTTTTCTTGCTTTGAGAATGCATAATTAGCAGAAAAAAGCATATTATCGGTTAATATCAAAGACATTTGTAAATTATAATCAATGTAACCATCATCCGTATAAGATACCAGGCTGTTTAGATTGATGCTGTTCGAAACTCGCCATTGAAGAGCGGCTGTAGATTTATATTGATCTGCACTAGCTCTATCAGGGTCGACCGAACTCCCTTTTTGTCGACTGTAAAATTCCTTCAAAGTAAGGACCATTCCTTGTTTTATCCGAGAGGTTACCGTCAAGCCAGTTGACATTGAACTGCTTGTAATAGCCGTTATATATGATTCGCTCTCATTAAGATCTATCGAGAAAGACATATTCAAGTCTGGGTAAAGCTTGGCCTTAGTAGAAAAAAAGTATGCGTTGCTCTGGGAAATTTTTTCGGCTTCCTTACTTGTCTCTGCCCTCTCCCAGCCACCCGAAACACTCAATGTCGGCAGCAAAGTTTTAAAAATATCCACTCCATAGTGATTTTGTCCGGTATCCGCCTTGTCACTTTCAGTAACGAATGAACCGAAAGAAAACTTTGAAGAAAAGCTACCATCGCCGGAACTATATCCTAAATCAGCAGAATGCCGCAGCCGATCCTGTTTAAAGGAATTGGGCTCTTCAATAACATTAGATGTGAAACCAAAACGATAATTATACGACCATTTCCTTGAAAGGTTGCCGCTAAAAACAAGATCTGTATTAGTCGTATTTTCCCGGTTCACGTAACCACCACTTAGATTCACACTACTATTCAGCACCTGAACTTCAGTAAAATCTATTGCAGGCCCGGACAAAGGAACATCAAGAACTACCTTCACATAATTTTCGGAAAGAGGGGTAATTGCTATTTCAAATCGTTTCAACAAGTTGTTATAGGTTACACTACCGATAGCCGTGGTCGCATCATTCCATGCAGTTCCACCAAGAAGATCGTTGGTATAAAGGGCCCATGTCAAACCATTCAAAGATGCAGGCGCCAGAGTCAAATCGGTCGCGGTGTAAAGATAAATGCGATCAACTTGGCTGGTCAACGCCAATAGGATATTATTAGAATTGCTATTAGTTGCAACACTGTAAGCGGCATTAGCAACATTGCCGTCTCGAAGGGACGGATTGATAGTCGTCGCCTCAAAAGGATCTGCAGGGGTATTATCGAAACCTGATCTGACCTCCAAGATAGTTTGAGGGATTGCCGCCCCAATTGAAGAAACGGCATCACGCTCGACCAACCTCGTCCCGTAATCCTGGCCGATATTAACCCGTAACCACCTCGACAAATCATTTCGATAATTAACCGAGACTTGATGGGTCTCCCTGGTTTGATGGCTTTGCGCCCCACCCGCTTCGGGGTTTTTCTCGTCACCGCCACTCCAATAGTAGCTATAGTAAGCGGAAAAGTGGTTTCGTCGCCAAGAGAGCGCAGAAGTAACTGTATTCGTCTCCTCCCCGGTATATCCCACAACTCCTTCGGGAGGAACAGTTTCCTCTCTGGTTGCTACCACTTTCAAAGAAGGGATCAGATTATCTTCCCATTTTCCGCTAACCCCTATCTCATATGTCTTTCTATCGAAGTTCCGATTATTATTCGCCAATGAAGTATCGTTCAAGGCCGACATATTAATGCGGAGTAGCGCGTTTTCATCAACCAGGTCTACACTGGAAGACAATGTATCTGTTGAAGGAGAGTCTGCCGCCCAACGGTTACTGTAACGAATAGTTTCATCGGTCGAAATAAAGTTGGTAACATCCTGTCGCAAAGTTAGGGTTACATTGTTATTGCCTGTCTCTTGAAAGACTCCGTACTCATCTTGAACTGTATCAAATTGTCCGCCATAAATTAAACCTGCCTCGGCCGTCCCTGGAATTGACTGCAAAAGTATGATTGAAAAGAGCACCCACACATAAGGATTAACAGAATAAGTCCCCGGAGCTTGGCTGGATTTAATTTGTTTACGCATATCCATTACACAATAAAAGCTGCCCTTCAGGTCTGATCAGGGCTCCAGAGCAAGACATACCCAAAAACTAGCCCGACCATATCAAAAAAGTGCATCGGCAAACCCGGGAGTCAATGAAAAGATATTACCAACAACATACCTGCCTTAAGTAAGCTGATTTATGCCAATGATTACTTTAAGTTAAGAAACGGCTATCTCTGGATTTTGGGATTTTGCCTGTCGTACTGCTTGGGCGCATGACAGCCAACCACACAAGACCCACCTGTAGGCGTCTTGGTATAATTGATCGGATAACTCCACGCTCCGAATGGCACCTCGTATCTTAAGTGCTTGGCTTGGTTGCTGGCATGGGGGTCATGACAGGCAATACAAGTCCTGCCTTTTTCATTATTCACATGAAAAAAGTGAAGATTATAACTACCGTCACGAAACCCCGTCAGGTTCTCGGTTCGCTTTGTCCTGGCAATATCCGGATTATGACAACCGAAACATAGATCATATTTATTCTTGCTATATGAACTGTAAAAAGTAACCGGGAAATAGCGGACAAGCAGACGCTCATACGGGGAACCATGCACATTATGGCAGGCAGTACAGTCGCCGGTCTTTACCGGCCCGTGCCGGTTTGCGCTTTCGGCTACAACTGCACCCAAATCATCATGACATGTGAAACAAAGTTTTTCCATGGAATCAGCCAGTAATGACGGATTGTCTGAGGAATGGGGCCGATGGCATTCAACACATTGGCCCTCGGCAACCGGAGGATGCTCCGTTTTAGCGTTATCAATCGCTTCATATATCTCCGGAGTATATTCCCGATGACACATGGCACACAAGTCGCCTCCCGGCTTCTTGAGCATATACGAGGCATTTGAGCTGTGGGGGTCATGACATTCGGTGCAACTCTCCTCTACCGGCGAATGTATATATTCCTTTTGCATATCTTCTTGCATATAGTCATGGCACTCAAAGCAGAGAGCGCCGCCCTCGACCGGCGCAATCAACAGGGAAGAATTATCGGAAGAATGCGGCTGGTGGCAGGCGACACAGTCACCCTCCTCGACCGGCGAGTGTTGTGTTTCCCGCATAAACATGTCTTGATCGTGGCAATTAAAACATAAGGCGCTAATCGAATCCCCCTCGTATTCCAATTGATAACGCTTGGAAGACTCGTGGGGGTTATGACAACCCGTACAACCGTCCTCCAGGGCCGGATGCAAAACCTCGCGCTCAAATTCTTCATGGCGGTCCTGATGGCAGCTGGTACATAAAGCACTACCCTCTTTAACGACAAATCCACGATTTTTGCTGCCATGGGGAGTATGACAAGAGATACAAACACCGGCGCCGACTGGACCATGCACATGCTCTGATTTCCCTATCTCCTGATGACACTTTGCGGTGCAATCGGCGCGGGCCGGGATCAGCCTCTTAAAATCAAATTTATTATCTTTGAAACGATGACATTCTTTGCAATCCCTGGCTACCGGATCAGAATGGC
>DATFNI010000431.1:0-5453 GCA_035266485.1 Balneolales bacterium | reverse complement strand
ATAGACGTACCGGGTTATCGAACCATTTTGCGTAGATGCGTACGCAAATGTTTTTCCCAAATAGGCATCCCCGCCGTCACCGGAAGTGATATCCGACGAAATAGAGGCTGTTCCGGAGCTGGCACGGAAGAAGGGTGATCCATTGTCCTGAGCTCCTCCCAGTATCCGTAAATCGCCTTTTCCGTTATACATGGTCACCGCATAAAACTGCGTTGTCATATAGCCGTTGTCGAGACTGGTCCACTTGACCGCGTTTCCTGATGTTTGTTGTTGTGTTATATCGGAAGTATAACTGAGCCCGCCATCATGGCCATCAACCACATGAGTCGGATTTCCGGGTACAAATGCTATGGCATGCTGATCAGGATGGTTGCCCGGATAACTCGACACGTCATTTACATTACTGTAGCCGCCAATCCAGTTTAGACTTACGTTATTGGCGGCTGTAGAGAATCCATCGGTGGAACGATACAGGTTCGTGGAACCGAGCAGCACAAAATTGGGATCGTCAGGTTTCACGGCAACAACCATATTGTAATCTCCCTGGTTAAAATCACCCACCTGCCCCCCAAACTCGGGCAAATTAGATGTCCGCTCGACTGATGAAGCCGTCGATCCGGAAATCGTATATTTGAAGAAGCGCATGTCGTCGTGCCCGTTGACCTGGCTGCCGGTATACGTCAGAGAATAGGCAACCGTTGGATCGGAAGGGGCAAACGCGAGAACGGTGCGCTCGTATTTCGTTGGGAATGTGCTGGGGGTTATAGGGTTCCATGTCGTACCATCATCCGTTGAGAGATAGATACCCGGGGGAGAAGATGTGGAAGTCTGATTGGCAAATTGTGAAAGTGCTGCAATCAGAATCCCGTTACTTGCCACAGCAATATTGGTAAAATAATGATTATTGATTCCACCCAACACCTGGGTGAAGGTGGTCCCCCCGTCCGTCGAACGCATGATCACTCCGGCATTGCTGCAAACAAAAACCGACTCGGTCGTTGGACTGACAACAATTTTCGAACAGTACTGATAGATATTATTGTAGCTTGCCTGATCAGTCACCTGAGTCGTGGGAAGGACACTCCAGCTATCACCATTGTTCGTCGATTTGAACACACCGCCACCTCTGTATGGAGCCCCATTAGTCGCTGCAGAATTCCCCACGAATTCCCCGCCGCAATAGTACCAGGTATTTTTATTGATCGGGTCCTGAGCCAGCGAGGTGACACTCATACTCTGGCCGGGTGATGTTGTTAGCGTCCATGTACTTCCTGCATCGGTGGACTTCCAGACTCCCCCTGAAACGCCGGCCGCAATGTAGATGTTAGGCTGGTTGCTGCTGTTCATGGTAATACCTAGCGCACGGGTTCTTCCTCCCACGTTATAAGGACCTGCCTGTGAATAGCTGAATCCGGTTGCCGCCGCCGTTGTACTGTAGGGAGTAAGATATTTACTTCCCTGATCGATCAGGTTGGCATATGCCAGTTCCCTGGCCCGGACATTATTTGGGATTGTACCCGTTTTTGGGTCACGCAGCATTCTGAAAATATATTCGTAACGTCCCGCATTATTCTTCTGTCTCTCAACAGTGCTTTCCTCCTTCTCATGTTCCTGTCCGGTTTTTTCCTTTTGAATTTCATTCGACCTTTGGGAACCGGCAGGCAGCGAAACGGTGAGCCACCCAACAAACAGAAGTAAAACGACTACGACTGATTCCGTAAATATTTTTCTCATATTTATAAACTTGACAGTTATTGTTGGATGGTTTGAATCCTCCATGTAGGCTGAGCCTTCTTGGGGGTACCCATTACAAGCTGCCCGCCTACATGGTTCAGAATAAATATCATACCCTTACCAGAAGTAAGCATTGCTTTAATATCGGTTTCTTTGGTGCTATCTGAAGAAATGACATCCGAAACCGAGGCACTTATTCGCTGGCCCGCCGCAAGCATTGGAGTGCCCGAGCCGTAACCGAGAACCTCGTCAATCTTAATAACAGCTTCTTCGGGTTTATTTTCATTAAACATCAACACATGCCCCTTAATAGCCACATGGTCCGGTGACATTTTTTTAAAATCCTTCACTTCCATCTTTTGACTGCTTGTGGTGTCCTCTGTTTTTTTATCCTGCTTATTGCTTTTTTTGCCGGAGCTGCATCCATAACCGGCAATCATAGTTATAAATACAAGCATCAAGGTCAGAACAGGTATCTTTTTTTTCTGCATGGTGGAATTCACTTTGGCTGATTATCTGATAGAAGGCTTTGCAAAACCGTTCTTTTGCCCAATATCTGCATTTCCACAGCTTTAAAATCCTCGAATCCCGAACGCTTTCGGGATGCTGCGGTTTCGAAGCTGCTCAGGCTTTGATCTTGAACAAAATTCCTGGTTTTGCAAGGCCTTCTGATATAGAATCTTAACGTTTTAAAGGGCTAATTTAACTTACCGGACAATAAATAATCAGATATAAATGGTTGGAAATTAACAAAACAAACTATCTCTGATATGGAGATGGATTTCAACTATTTTAAAACGCTCCGGTCAATTTAACAAACAATAATACTACGAAATAAGCGCCTTAGCAGTAACCGAAATTGTCGCGGGATAGTTGCACGGTTATTGAATAATACATCCCCTGCCCGGAACGACACAGATCATTGCTGGTGGAAGGTCCCCCTCATATATGCCTTTGTGCTATAATCTAAATGAGGGTGATTTACCCCAGAAAGCTTTCTGGAGTTGACCTGACATTAGAATCCATACCCCGGACTATATCCGGGGCTATTCAAATTAAATCCGCCAGTGGCGGATTTTGGTCTTCATTTGATATAATATTATTTATTTAAATTACATAAAAACATAATATTATATCATTTTATATGGCAAGTCAAGTCCGAACGGACTTGAACATGAAAAGCACCGTGCGCCGCTGTGCACGGTGGCTAAATCATAGCATAGCCAAACCCCGAACGGGGTTTAATATCCATCCCACTGAAATTACCGGATGTAGACCATCTTTCGCACCTTTGTAAGCCGCTTATCCTTGGTTACAGCCGTCAGACGATAGAAATAGGTGCCGCTGGCCAGGTGATACGGTTGAAACAGCACGTCGTATTCACCGGCGTAGTAGCTGGCATTGTCGATAAGAGTCGATACCAATCGTCCGGTCAGATCATATATTCGTAACGTAACTCTTGCCTGCTGCCCCAGCTTGAAAGGTATTTTCGTCGAAGGATTGAATGGATTGGGATAATTCTGCTGAAGACTGACTTCACTGGGTAATGTTGTTCCCGGGTTCGACCCGCCCGAAGGCGCCACTTCAGGTTTGCCGAGAAAGACACCGCGTCCATGAGTTCCAACGGCCATCCAGCCATCGGCAGGACGCGAGTAAAGACTCGACACGACCGCATCGCCAATGACATTGGGGGCCTGCTTCACCCACGTTGTGGATGTATCGCTGAGTGCAGTCGTCATGTAAAGGCCAACACTGGTGCCCGCAAAAAAGTATTTGCCGTCACCGGTATTCACAATGGCCGCCGAACGGACAGACGGGCCGATATACTCGTTGTTGTTGTTTAAACTGCCTTGCAAATTTCCCTGAACCTGGCTGTAAGACTGGCCGCCATTATCCGTATAAAACAAGCTTGAAACGTTGTAATTCGAAAACACGACGATGAATTCATTTCCATTTTGAGGATTTACGGCGATGTCGGAGATATACCCGCCGATCGGGAAATCAGGGCTAGAAATGTCGGAAGCGGTGGCTGAAGCGGGGGCATTATCCAGACGGTAGACTTTTGCGGAGTCCTGGTTCCCTCCGGAAACTCCCATGTAAAGAGTATGCGTCGGAAGCTGCCTGGTAACCGCCATTGCCGTGATATTTTTAACCGTATCTGTAACATTCAACACCGGCACTTCTTCCCAATAATTTCGCGGCGAACTGGAAGTAAGGTTTGTATTTCTCCATAACGAACTGCCCGCCGCGTAGTACATCACGTTCTCAGAGTTTGGATCAACAGTATAAGGTGTGATAAACAATTGGTTCTTCGCATTCAGGGGATCCACATCAGTCTGGCCTACTTGTGCAACATCGCCGCCTGACGTGTACAGGTAACGAACTATGGATCCGTTTTGTGTGGAGGCATAGGCAAAGTTTTTACCCAGATAGGCGTCGCCGCCGTCTCCCGAGCTGATATCCGAAGAGATGGTACTGGTCGCTGAACTCGCCCGGAAATATGGGGAGCCATTGTCCTGTGTCCCCCCGAGCAGACGAGAGTCATTCGTAGAATCACTCATGGTGATCGTATAGAACTGGGAGGTAATATATTTGTTGTTGAGGCTGGTCCAGGTTACGGCATCGCCTGTTCCCTGTTTGGTGATATCGCCGGTAAAGCTCAGGCCGCCGTCATGTCCGTCGACCACCTCATCCGGGCTGCCGGGAACAAAAGCGATAACATGCTGATCAGGATGATTGCCGGGATAGGTAGATATATCATTTTTCGTGCTGTAACCGCCGATCCAGTTTTTACTCTTATCATTTGCAGGTGTTGAAAATCCGTCAAACGAACGGTACAGGTTCGTGGAACCAAGCAGCACAAAATTGGGGTCATCGGGCTTGACCGCCACAACCATGTTGTAATCTCCCTGGTTAAAATCGCCCACGCTTCCACCAAATTCCGGGAGGTTCGATGTGCGGTCTTCGGACGTGGCTGTCGATCCCGAAATCGTATATTTAAAGAACCTCATGTCGTCGTGACCGTTTACCTTACTACCGGTGTATGTTAATGAATAAGCGACGGTCGGATCGGAGGGTGCAAACGCCAAGACCGTTCGCTCATAGGTCAGGGGAAAGGATGCCGGCGTAATATTATTCCACGTGTTGCCGTCATCTGTGGAAAGATAAATACCCGGCGGCGACTGCGTAGATGATTGGTAGCCGAATTCGGACAGTGCAGCAATCAACGCACCGTTACTCGCAACAGCTATATTGGTAAAGTAGTGATTGTTGATTCCACCTAAAACTTGTTTAAAACTGTTCCCGCCATCCGTCGATCGCAGAATAATTCCCGCATTGCTGCAGATAAAGAGAGATTCTGTGGTCGGGCTGACAATAATTTTCGAGCAATACTGGAAAACGCTGTGATACGATGCCTGATCCTGAATCTGGGTGATTGGCAGTACATTCCAGGTATCCCCGTTATCGGTGGATTTAAAGACACCGCTGCCCCGGTACGGTGCGCCGTCGATCGAAGCGGAATTACCGACAAACTCGCCGCCGCAGTAATACCAAATGTTGGGATTCACCGGATCCTGGGCCAGGGAAGTGACACTCATGCTTTGCCCAGGGGAGGTCTTCAACTGCCAGGTAGCGCCTGCATCGGTCGACTTCCATATCCCACCGGAAACACCGCCTGCTATATAGATATCAGGCTGGTTGGAGCTGTTCATGGTTAT
>DATFNI010000430.1:0-14555 GCA_035266485.1 Balneolales bacterium | reverse complement strand
CGCCTGATTATACTGATTCAGTTACTGGTGGGGTAGTGTGAGTGGACCCAATACCTCCAATTTGTATGGTAATGTCAACTATGCAGATTACCTGAACTATGATCCTACCATCAACGGAGGACCACAAACCGGGAGTTGCGGGAGCGGTGGTGGTTGTCCCCCACCTTGTACGATCGCTCAAGCGGTAGCAACCAAGGTACATGCCATGAACTCAGGAACCCTGAACCAACTACGATCATCCCGATTAGTCTTCCGAAGGCGGCTCATGTGCGGGTAGTGGTTTATAATGTCGTTGGTCAGCAGGTTGCTACTCTTGCCAACCGCGAGTTCCAGGCAGGCACATACCAGATTAGGTTTAATGCCGATCAACTGGCTAGCGGCGTTTACTTCATTCGTGCTAGGCTGGGAGAAAAACTCTTTACAACAAGAGTGACACTGATTAAGTAACAAAATTTCCAAAGGCAGTCGCACACTACCAGGTAAATAGTGTGCGACTGCATATATAAAATTGGAGACCACTATCGATGATACAAGGAACAACGATCAAATCAACTTATGTATTATCAATAGTTTATTGTTATTCATTTTCCCCCGCCTCTTCACTTATTAAGTTAACCTGAGCTCAGGTTAACTTAATAACTTCATCTCTTTCAACTGACCGGTTTTTCCGTTATCCTTTTTTCTCAATCAGAATTTCTCTAAGTACCGATATTCACATGCTTCCTTTTGAAGAAATTTCGACGCTTAGCGTCTACGAACTGACCCTGCAGATTAAGAGCCTGTTGGAGGATAAGTTCTCCGGCATAAGTGTTCAGGGTGAAATCAGTCAGCCCAAAACCAGTGCAAACGGTCATGTTTATTTTACTTTGAAGGATGATCGCGCCCAGTTGCCATGTGTCATATGGAGCAGTACAGCTCGCATGTTGAATACCGAATTGCTTCATGGCCAACAAGTAACAGCAACCGGTGATCTGCAGGTTTATCCACCGCACGGGAAATATCAACTGATCGTGAGATCGGTTCAGCAGGCCGGAATTGGGGCATTGCAGAAAGCTTTTGAAGAATTGAAGAATAAGCTGGCAGGCGAAGGACTCTTTGACGAATCGCACAAAAAACCTTTGCCTGCTTTCCCCGGGACGATCGGAGTGATAACTTCAGGTACCGGAGCGGCATTCCATGATATCACATCCACTCTTGAACACCGTTACCCTCTGGTTACTGTCCTTCTGTATCACGCAAGCGTGCAGGGTGTCAATGCAGCACCTGAGATAGTAAAAGGGATTCAATATTTCTCTGAAGTAAAGCCGGTTGACTTGCTGATCGTCGGCCGCGGTGGTGGATCGCTGGAAGATCTGTGGCCTTTTAACGAGGAGGCTGTTGCCCGGGCTATACATGCCTGTCAAATTCCTGTGATCAGCGCCGTGGGTCACGAGACCGACTTCAGCATCTCGGATTTTGTAGCCGACCTGCGCGCTGCCACGCCGACCCAGGCTGCTCTGAAGGCCGTCCCCGATGCCAACGAACTCCGGTTTTATGTCGATGATCTTACCCGTACTGTTTTAACGACGGTTCAGGACAAGATACGGTCGAACCGGGAGCGTGTCGACAGGCTGATTGGTGCGCATGCCCTGCTTGCGGTAAAGGATAAAGTCAGTCATGCTCATGATCTCATCACAACTCTGAAACTGCGTATGAATCATGCCCGGCAAAATAAGCTGACCAATGCCAAAATGCGCTTGAATCACCTTGAACAATCGCTGCAGCTTCATAATCCCATAGAACCGCTTGAACGTGGATTCGTGCGTGTTCTGCAGGATGGGAAATGGGTTCGGAAGGCGAAAAATTTTGAACCGAAGAACTCTTTCGACCTGCAATGGAAGGATGACACCATCCCCGTCAGACGGTTCTAAACCGTCAGACGGCTGCATCTCTTTGATGAGTAATACATTAATCTATTCTGAGTAAGGGCGTTGGTTAAGATCCATCCTTATACCCTTACAATAATTGAAAATTATACGTGTATTTAATACGTTATACGTATAAGAAGGCTTTGCAAGTCTTCTATAAATTGATATGCGTCGAAATATTTTATGAAAGAAAAACTAACATTGACCATCAGTAAAGAGACCAAGGATCGCGCCAAACGATATGCTCAACGACAGGGAATCAGCGTATCAAAAATGGTGGAAACTTTTTTAAATTCCATATCTGCGGCTGAAGAAGATCCCGTGAAATATCTTGGTAAGAGTCCGGTTAAAACCGGCACACCAGATGCTTCTAAAAATCACGATCAATATATCTGTACATCAGATAAATGAACCGCATCTTTTTGGACACCGGTTATCTCATAGCTCTTGAGTCTTCTGATGACCAGTATCATAAGAAAGCAATACGGTACTGGAAAGGGTTGCTGCAACACCACCCTCTTTTAGTAACAACCAGTTATATCTTCGATGAAGTAACAACATTTTTCAATTCCCGAAACAGGCACTCAAAAGCTTTGGAAATTGGAACAACGCTTTTGACGAGTCCAAGTGTTGAATTTATTCACGTGAGTAAGACATTGTTCGACTCAGGTTGGCAGATTTTTCAACAACACCCGGATAAGCGATATTCCTTAACGGATTGTATTTCATTAGCCGTCATGGATAGAGACAAAATCCATGAGGCACTGAGTTTTGATAGTCATTTTGAACAAGCAGGTTTCAGAAAATTGCCAACGATCTAATATCATTCACGCCTTAATAGTAACGCCCCGGGTAAAACTCCGCTTCATTTCCCATCCGTGAAAATCCGTGGCTATCTCACTTTCGTCTTCAGCTTCTCCACTATCCGGGAAATCTCGGCACGATCCATTTTGCGGTATGCTTCGGGAAGCAGATCACGCGAGGTACATTCGAGGACGGCACACAGAGTCTGCAGCTCGATCTCATCGGGATAAGTCGGCGGGATAAAATCTGCCAGCACACGATCCAGAATTTCCGGTGTCACTTCTTCGGTCCCGCTGGCTGCGGCTTTGAATTTTGCACGTGTGAGGGCGGCTTCCATATCGGCCCCTGACAGAGGCTTGGTCCCTTTCCTAATGACTTCAGGTACATACGAGTCGACCAGCTTGATACCCGTTTTGTGCCGCATGGCTTCGAACAGTTCGAGCCGTTCTTCATCGGTCGTGGGATGAAACAAGGCAAGGTGCTCTTCCGCCCTTCCCTGCCGTTTCAGGTCGACCGGCATCAGGTCCGGCCGCGCCGTCATCAGGAACCAGATCACCCGCCCGCGGTTTTCCGTGTTGCTCATAAACTGGGCGATCTGAGCAAACACCCGGTTGGAAACACCACTGTCGCCCGACATTTGACGGTCACCGAGATAAGCATCAGCCTCGTCGATCATCACCGCCACCGGTGCCATGGCTTTCAACAGGTTGAGGATCTTTTCCAGGTTTCCTTCTGTCACCCCCTGCCACTGGCTCCGGAAGTTCTTCAGTTTCACCATCGGTACCCCCACTTCGCCGGAGAAACAGGTAACAAGCCACGACTTGCCCGTACCCACCGAACCGCATATCAGGTAACCCATAGGCATCACATCGTTGCGGCCGGATTTCAATGCGGCGGCGGCCTCTCTTAGATGTTTCTTGACCTGGTGGTTGCCGGCAACGTCATCCAGCGAGTGGCGGGCATCGACAAATTCAAGCAATCCATAGGCCTCGGCCTCGATCAACTCCTTCTTGTTCCGGATCAGGCGGTCAAAAGTGATGACCTGTTTGTTTTCAACGGCGTTGGCCAACAGGCTCTGCAGGTTGATGTAACTTAGTCCGGCCGTATGCCTGGCAAGCACTGCTGCCGGCACCTGGCATGCCTTTTCATAATCTTCCTTCGGCATGTAATGTTCGATGTAACCCATGCGCTGCTCTTCGTCCGGCAGATCGATACGGATCTCGGTGTTATACGGACTTTGTATAAGGCTCTTGTTCAGATCATTAAGATTCTCGGTAAGCATGACCAGGGAGAAATCGGCAGCCAGGAAAACGGGATCATGCGCCCATCGCTGCAGATAGACGAGCGCGGTACGGTCTTCGGCATTCGCCATGCCGCCTTCGGAAGCAGGAACGATGGTCTCTGAAAAATCGATGATGCAGGCAATACTCTTGTTCTCGGAAATACGAATATTAAAATAGCTTTCCAGCAACGAAAAGACGCGAACCGGATCTTTGGGCAGTTTCTGTGCATACTCCGTTCCAACCAGGCTGTCATATCCGGAGACCGCCCTGTTGAAATCAATCCTGCTTTCTTTATCCCGGAACTGAATACCCGACGACCGGTCATAAAAGAGAACGATGTCCCTTGCTCCAAAAAGCTCCTCGGACAGAAATGTTTTCAGCCGCATAAATTCAACCTGATCCTCGTGTTTCCACAAGGTCAGATCACGGATGTTCCCGTGGAGGATGAACTGGTTAACCGTCTTGCTCAGGTACTTGTGCGCCAGTCCCTGCGCCCAAATCGGATAATCTTCAAACATATTGACACTGGCTAGGTTATTGCTTTGGTATGTGCTGTTATAAATGAATGTACGTCACATTGATACTATTTGTTAGGAATTGTTCTCAGAGCACAAGATTATTACCTAAATTTTAATCGATGAAAAAGATAATCTCTTTTATGAATGTGTGTTTGCCAGTAATAGCAAGTACTTAATTACTCCGAATATCAAACACTTTAAAACTTCCGAATTAAAGGGATTTAAGTTCCGGATTGGGATTTAACTGCATGATTCTGTCGACCGGGTAACACGAGGGCATGTTTATCACACATCCAGAATAATCATCTTGATGGTCTCAACCCTGGATGGTGTCGCTTTGCTTATGATAAACTTGTACCGTCCAATAATGATTTCCTCGTTTACTTTGGGTATCCGTGCAATCTCATGAATGATATATCCGGCAACCGTCTCATAATCCCCATTGGAGGGCTTAATATCAATCTCAGGAAATTTTTCGTGAAGTTCTTCCAATTCAACTGACGCACTGATCACATACGTACGATCCTTCAGTTTCTTCATGATCTCGTCTTCGGTATCGTATTCATCCATGATGTCCCCAACCACTTCCTCGAGCAGATCCTCAATCGTCACGAGTCCGGCGGTCCCCCCATATTCATCAATGACAATCGCTAAGGATATCTTTGATACACGAAATTCGGTGAGCAGATCCCTGGACCGTTGCGTGTAAGGAACCATTTTTACCGGATGAATAATCTCGTCCAGCGATTTCGGATTGTTATACAGATCATAGGCAAAAACGACCCCGATAATATTGTCGATTGTCTCTGCGTAGACCGGCAGCTTTGAAAAACCGCTGCTGATAAAGGTCTTCAGGACTTCCTGCAAGCTCGTGCTTTTCTCTACCGCCACGATTTCTGTCCGCGGAATCATAGAATCGCGAACCCGCTTTGAAGAAAGCTTCAAGACGTTCGTAAGGATCTCGGAATCGTCACGATCAATCTCTTCACTTCCTCCCTCTTCATAAAGCTCCTGAAGCAGTAGTTCGATATCGTGGCGACGGAAGAGTCGCGATACATTTTGTGTATCACCACCTAAGCGATTAATTAGGATTTGAGATGCCCGCTCAGCTATGTAGATAAGTGGTTTGAGCAGCCAGTAAGATACTTTGAGCGGTACGGCTGCCAGAAATGTTAAATAATTTGCATTCGCTTTAAACAACGCTTTGGGAATGATTTGCGCAAATATTAGCAATATCGTTGATGCAATAACCGTCTGAATCAACAATGTTTCAAATGACGAAGCATATGTTCCGGTAAGCGCAAAGAATTTTAGTTCTATTATCGGTACAAGATAAATCGTGATCAGAGTAGCATAAATTACATTTACAATACTATTCCCGACCAGTGTTGTTGCAAGAAACTTTTCTGGTTTTTTAATGAAGAAAGCCAGGGTTTTTGCGCCAAATGTATATTGATGTGCTTTAATTTGAAGTCTGACCCTATTTGCCGATACATAGGCAATCTCCGAACCCTCGTAGAAGGCACTAAGTAATACGGTCAGTATAATCAGAAAGACCTCGATCACAATGAAACTTAGCTTCTTGTTTATTTTACTCTAAGACTAAATTGCGCAAGGTAATCATCAAACTCAAATTGATCGAAAATCACAAGGAGTAACTACTTTCTGATCTCTTTGAAATGCAGAAGTGCTAATCAGGATCAGATGGTCAAACGTCTAACACAATCAGCTTTACAGTCTCGACGCGTGAGGGTGTGGCCTTGCTGATGATAAATTTGTAGCGGCCAATCAGTACCTCTTCATTTACTTTAGGAATCCGTGCAATTTCATGGATGATGAATCCTGCAACAGTCTCAAAGTCGCCGTTTGATGGCTGGATATTAATCTCGGGAAATTTCTCATGTAACTCCTCCAGCTCAACCGATCCGCTGATCACATACGTCCGGTCGTTAAGCTTTTTCATGATCTCATCTTCGGTGTCGTACTCGTCCATGATATCTCCCACGACTTCCTCTAGCAGGTCTTCGATCGTCACCAGTCCGGCCGTACCACCGTATTCGTCGATTACGATAGCCAATGATATCTTAGACTTGCGAAATTCGGTAAGCAGATCCTTGGATCGCTGCGTGTACGGGACCATCTTAACCGCATGTATGATCTCATCCAGCGACTTGGGATTATTGTACAGGTCGTAGGCAAAAACGACACCGATGATGTTGTCAATCGTCTCGTCATACACCGGCAATTTAGAAAAACCGCTGCTGATAAATGTTTTCAGCACATCCTGCAGATCCGTGCTTTTCTCCACGGCTACGATCTCTGTGCGTGGTATCATCGAATCACGTACCCTCTTCGAAGAGAGCTTTAATACGTTTGTCAATATCTCGGAGTCGTCCCGGTCAATCTCCTCACTTCCTCCCTCTTCGTAAAGTTCCTGAAGCAGCAGTTCGATATCGTGCCTCCGGAAGAGCCGGGAAACATTTTGAGTGTCGCCACCTATGCGGTTGACCAATACCTGGGATGCCCTTTCTGCGATGTAGATCAGCGGTTTCAGGAGCCAGTAAGATATTTTCAGAGGAACAGCCGCAAGGTAAATGAGCAGATCGGCATTGGCCCTGAATAATGCTTTAGGAATGACTTCCCCAAAGATCATAATGATGAACGATGCGATGATCGTCTGAATCAATAATACCGCGGCCGACGACGGTACTGCGGCTGTCAGAGCCAGGTACTCGCGCTGGACGACAGGTACCAGGTAGATCGTAATTAATGTGGCATAAACCACATTAACAATATTATTACCAACGAGTGTTGTGGCAAGAAACTCTTCAGGGTTTTTGATAAAAAAGGAAAGCTGGCGGCCACCCAGTGTGTTCTGACGCGCCTTGATTTCCAGTTTTAACCGGTTGGCGGAAACAAAGGCTATCTCTGAACCGGAAAAAAAGGCACTTACTAATATCGTCAACACGATAAGGAGTCCATCACTCATGGTGTAACTCCTTTATATGACGGCAGTTCCAAAATAATATGATTTAGTTACCTTTGAATTGTGGTTTTCGTTTTTCAAGAAACGCCGTTGTGCCTTCCTGAAAATCTTTTGTTCCACAAAGTCTACCGAAAAGACGGGCTTCGGTTCGATAACCTTCTTCCGGATCTCCCGCTGCGGCATCAATTGCTTTCATAGCCAGACGTACAGCCACGGGGCCACGGCTCAGAATGGCGTCCATCAGATCTCTTGCCTCGTCCATGGCACTGCCATCGCTCACTAAACGGTTAATGAGTCCGTAAGCAAGCGCCAGATCCGCTTTGATATGATTAGCCGTCAGTATCATTTCCATAGCTCTTCCACGGCCGATAAGCCGTGTCAGCCGCTGAGTTCCACCGTATCCGGGTAGTAATCCGAGACTGGTTTCAGGAAGTCCAAATACCGCTCTTTTACTGGCAACCCGTAAATGACAAGCCATCGCCAGTTCGCAACCACCACCCAGCGCGTATCCTTCAATCACGGCAATCACGGGTTTGCCAAGCTCTTCAATCTTTTGAAAAATTCTCTGTCCCTTTCTGGATGCCTGCCTGCCGTCATCTGCATCCAGTGCGGAAAGTTCTTTAATATCGGCACCTGCCACAAAAGCCCTGTCACCTGCACCATTGATGATCAATCCTCTGATTTCATCCGCATCAACTATCTCTTCGATAACTTTTTCCAGTTCATCGAGGACCGTATTATTCAGTGCATTCAGTTTATCAGGACGATTGATGGTCAGTGTTGCTGAACCGTTGTCGCCAACTTCTAAAATCAGGGTAGAATATGATTGCTTATCCATTTATCTGTTATTCTCGAACCCGGCGTTGCGCGGGTTGTTCGCTCTGCCTGGCTTCTTCTTTTGATTCTTTGCTCAGCAGATCCTGTTCGGTATCAAGTAAATTATAATGCGCAGAAAGATCTTCGTCAATATCCTGTATTATTTGTGACGTGTCTTCTACCTCAACCAACAGGTTATCCAATTGCATTCCAACCTCATCGGGATTCTTCATTGTCATCGACTGTTCATAAATATAACGAACGGCATCTTCGATCGTTTCAAGCTGACTCTCACATATCAAATATTTTTCCCTGGCAGAATCAAAACGTTCGAGTCGTTTTTTAAGGATACCCAGCCGGCGGTTTTTGATATTCTGAAGTTTCTCGGATTCCGCGGCTTGCAGCTCTTTTTCCTCTTCCTCAATTTTTTTAATCAGGTGGCTTCGGATATCCGATTCCATCAGGCTGCCGTAACGCTCAAACAAATCGAGCAAATTAATATAATTGGATAACAGCCCTTCGATCTTTTTACTGATACTCCCCAGTATCCCCTGCGTGGTATATGGAAGCTTCTCGAAGTTCTGATTGATTCGCTCATTCAGATGCTTGAGCACCAGGAACCGGCGCTGAAACTGCGGGCTGAGTGAGCTGAATACTTCACGATCTTCGATTTCCTGAGAACGTTGTTTCCTTTTCCGGATCTTTACAGCTCTTTGAAAGCGTGGCATACGGGGTACCGTTCCCAGATAAACCAGTTCCACACCGAACGCCAGGCTCAAAATTACATTCGGCAGATAACCGGCATCACTCAGAAAAAAAGCCGACAGTGTTGCCACCAGCAAAATGCCCACATTGAGTGGATGCATAAATGCTTCCCGTGTATAATTGATCTCTTTTTCCAACGTCTTATTGATCTTCAGTCCCTGTCCTGATTGCTTTTCGGGACAGGATGTGTTCCAATTGTTTTTCTCACCGCACCCGATTTGGGTTCTTCGGCTTTCACTTCCGTTGTACGCTCTGTTCTGCCAATTGTTTTGCTTTGATTTTTATTGGAAATGGACCGTGCCTTTTCCTCTACCTCCTGCTGCAAAACTCCCATCTGATTTTTCAATTCCTCCAGGGTCTGGCGAGCCTTGCTTTTCCTCAGTTCTTCTTCATTTTCGACAGGTTCGGTTCCCGTATCGGATGATACCGGATTTTCTTCATCAATGCCATGTAAAGCCGTGGAAATCCGGGCTTCGGCAATGGCCATCTTCTCACGCAATTTCAGCAGAGCAAGATCAAAATTCTCCATCAGGTTATCAGGATTCATCTGCTCAAGCGCCCGGTTCACCCGGTCCATCCGGCGTACATCACTAAGTTTTTTCTTCAGCTCGCCTATCTTTCGGTAGTGATCTTTGTAGACTTCCTTGAGCCGGTCATATTCTTCCTGATCCATAACCTTTACGATTTAGACCGTTCTTTCCCTATCGTTTTTCCAGTTTCTGGCGATTCTTCCTTTTCCTTTTGGGTATCCAGAATCTCTTTGGGTTTTTCTTCCGTGCCACCTGCCTCAAGATTCATCTCTCGTTTAAACTGCTTGACTAACTCTGAGGCACGGAACTTTTCGGCATCAACTTCAACCTGCATACTCTGGGTATCGATGCTGTCGAGCGCAATTTCCATACGAGCTTCATTGCGGGCCGTCTCCTCATTGATACGATTGATCATCTCATCGTGCGTGGCATCAACACCGGTGACTTCAAACTGTTCCAGGGTATCGGCGATGCGCGACTGCCATTCTGCACGCTCGCTGGCACGAAGAGCCTCGCGTGCTTCACGGATTTTCTTGTCTTTTTCACGCATAAAAGCCTTCTTCACCTGTAGCGCCTTGTCGTAGGCCTGCTCGGCGAAATTAAGCTGCTCTTTTGTCGTGGCGATATTTTCTTTCGCTTTTTCCAGCTGCAAAGCATATGACTCCGCTATATCGTCGCGATTAACATTAATAGCGGATTTTATTTTAGCAGTGTATTCTGATATCGCCTTTTCATATCGCTTCACTTCTTTTTGCAGCAATAGCACGTTGGCTTTCACCGTAGCGATATTTTCGTTCATCTTCGGCACCTGATCGTTCATCTCCCGGATATTTTGCTCCAGGATAAGCTTGGGATCTTCAATTGAACTGACTAAACCGCCAAATAACGACTTAAGCGCGCGTATAAATCGTTTCCACATAACTTGTTTATTTTATTACTTTGTTAATTATTCCATTATCAGGGTCGAAGCCACCGATGTGCGTGGTCCATACACCGACCAGGACTATGCATTCCATTCCAATATACCATTCCTGTCGATTCTGTGTGAAATAAGTGGAGCGGGTGTACGCCTTGAATCTTCTATGGAAACAGCATCTTCTAATATTGAATGAACCTCACGTTCAACTGCTTTATTGTTCGTAAAGCACGTGAATAAAGTTTCATTCTTTTCAATACGATCCCCTGTTTTATGATGGAGTATAATGCCTGCCACCGGATCGATGTCATCTTCCTTTGCTCTTCTGCCGGCGCCAAGCTCAAGGGATGCGATACCTACCTGGTAGGCTTTAATGCCACTCAAAAACCCACTCCGCTTCACTTTCACTTCAAAATTCCATGAAGCTGAGGGATACCGATCAGGATGCTCGATTAATTGGATGTCTCCACCTTGTTCTTTCACATTTTCAACAAATTTATCATAAGCTGAACCATTATCAATGGCTTCTTCACTTAATTTAACACCTTCTTCTACTGAATCAACCTTTCCGCCAAGCCTAAGCATGGTTCCGGCAAGAACATGCGTCACCTGCATCAGATCCTCAGGCCCTTTTCCACTCAAAGCATCAATACACTCTACAACCTCAAGCCAGTTGCCAACGTTGCATCCAAGCGGCTGACTCATATCGGTGATGTATCCAACGGTTGTTTTACCAAACTCTTCCCCAATATCAACCAGCGTTCGCCCCAGTTTTATCGCCTCATCCCCGGTCTTCATGAAGGCACCGTCGCCCACTTTGATATCGAGAACCAGTCCATCGATCCCTTCAGCCAGTTTCTTGCTCATGATACTGCCGGCTATCAGCGGGATGCTTTCCACTGTTCCGGTGACATCACGAAGGGCGTATAACAATTTATCCGCAGGTGCAACATCCTTCGTCTGACCAGACATCACCATCTTGTTTTTTTGTAGTATAGCCCGGTATTCATCCAGACTCAGATTTACATTATAGCCTGTGATCGACTCGAGCTTGTCGAGCGTCCCCCCGGTGTGTCCCAGCCCCCTGCCGGAAATCATAGGAACGGGAACCCCCTGGGAGGCCACGATCGGTGCCAGGATAAGAGACACTTTATCGCCAACACCACCTGTCGAATGTTTGTCAACCTTCCTCCCGGGAATATCGGATAAATCCAGAACCGTTCCGGAATGAAGCATCTGTTCGGTAAGGGATGCCGATTCTTTCTTATCCAGACCATTTAAGAACATAGCCATGAGCATGGCGCTCATCTGATAATCAGGGATCTTTCCGGCGGTATAAGACTTGATGAGCCATGATATCTCGTCGTCGCCAAGTTGTAAGCCGTCTCTTTTTTTACGGATAAGGGATACCGTATTATACTCCTTCATAAATTTTCAAAAATCTGAATGATTCATTCTAAACTATTACATTATAGAAAATAAGGATAATCTGCGCTGCAAAATCCGGAATCACAAATGTAAGCTGTATAATGAATAATTTTTCTTTATTTGATATCATTTTTATCGGATTCATTATTTACGCTATCTACCAGGGGTTCACTAAAGGTGCAAAAAAGAGCACCCAGCCACGACCCGGAACGATGGATCAGGTGAACCGGGGAAACCCTGATCTAATGGCTTTTTTTAAGTCGGCCGCAGAGGAGATGAAACAAGAAGCAGCATCCCGGCAGACCCAGGAAACCCGACGAACTCAGCCCGTCCCGGACGAAGCCGATGATATTCTGCAGCCGGAACGGATTTACACCGAACAGATGGCCGAACCGGCCGCTTTGATCACTGAACGGAGGAAGCGACAATCTCCTCCAGTGAAGAAACATGCATTCAGGGATGAATCTAAAATTGAGCCTTCCTTTGAATATTTGAAACCCGGTGAACTCGTTATATCGGGCGATGATCAAACGGATATTCCTCCTATTCATGAGAAATTGTTTGATTCCCTGGGTGATCCGCACAATTTACAGCATGCCATTTTGTTAAGAGAAGTACTCGATCCACCTGTAAGCAAACGCAAACAACATCCCGGCGGGATAAATCGATTGTAAAACTTTTATATGCCTGTTACCCTATATGCCGATCGTAATATTTATCATCTCAAAGATTGGCTCCCCGACAACATAAACCTCATTACCTTTGAACCCTCAGACGGCATCCCGGATCTGCGGGATGCGGATGCTCTTATTGTTCGAACGGTAAGCAAGGTTAACGAGAAAACGCTCGGAAATATCCCTGAGTCACTCCGATTTATTGGTACCGCTTCATCGGGTACCGACCATGTCGATATCGGCTATCTGGAAAATCACGGTGTGCACTTTGCATCGGCCGCAGGGTGTAATGCACGGGCGGTGGCGGAATATATCGGGACATCACTGATTCTTTGGGGTAATCAGATGGATCTGAATATCAAAAACCATACCATTGGCATCGTCGGTGTTGGCCATGTTGGTTCCGAGCTGGCCGCTTTGCTGGACGACATGCAGATTTCTTATGTTGCCTACGATCCCCCTCGTGAACTCCGTGAACCATCGTTCATTTCAGCCACATTGGATGAGGTTCTTGGTTGCGACATCCTCACATTTCATGTACCGCTTACGGAAACCGGAGAATATGCCACGCGGCACTGGCTTGATGCTGAAAAGTTGTCTAACCACCATTATGATCTGGTCATCAATGCATCACGCGGTGGTGTAACCGACGAAGCCGCCCTAATGAAAACGATGGATCAAGGCAGGGTGAATAATTGCATCATTGATGTGTGGGAAGGAGAACCGGCGTTCGATCCCAACATGTCCGGCATGGCATTTCTTGCAACGCCTCATATTGCCGGTTACTCTGTTCAGGCCAAAGACAATGCAACCCGTATGATGATGGAGGCGCTGTCTGAAACGTTTGATCTGCCTTTTGATAATAACAACGCTTCGGGTAAGGAAGTATCATCAGCCACCGAGGCAAACACTGATGCTTCGCTTGCTTCCATCCTCACATCCATCAATCCTATTTGTAAATACGACAAAGAATTGCGTTCAATAGCCGGTTTACCAGAGAAGGATCGGGGCACTGCCTTTCGAAAAATGAGGACCGATCGCCCTTTTCGGGAAGAATACCGGATGTTTTCTGCCAACTTTGGGATATGCCGGAAATATCCCGAACTGCAGGCGTTGGGCATAAGATGCGATTAATCGGGCCCAAAGCTTCTGGTCAGAATAACTGAAATAGACCTCTTGCATTCCGGCTGGTTATTTCGTCCATATCATCAAATGATATTCTTAAATTCTCAGCCAGTTTCTCACCGGTGTATCTTACAAAAGCCGGTTCATTGCGTTTGCCTCTTTTAGGAGTCGGCGCCAGCCATGGTGCATCCGTCTCCAGAATCATCTTTTCGATCGGCAGCTCTTTCAGAACTTTGTCAACCCCGGCATTCTTGAAGGTAGATACTCCGCCAACGCCAAGAAGCAACCCCAGGTCGATGGCTCTTTTCCCTTCATCCAGGGTACCCGTGAAGCAGTGCCATACTCCGGTCAACTCCCCGTTTTGCTCCTCTTCGATGAGGTTCAGCAAGTCGTTGGTTGAGTTGCGATTATGCAGGATGATGGGTTTGTGTGCCGTCCGTGATACGCGGCAATGTATCCTCAGACTCTGCTTTTGTTCCTCTACATGCTCTTTAGACCAGTAGTAATCCAAACCGGTCTCTCCAATAGCATAAAACCTGCTTTCAGCAGCGAGCTCCCCAAGCTGAGTTTCCAAATTCCCGTGAAGTTCTTTGATCTCGGTTGGATGGATACCCACCGTCTGATAGAAACGGATGGATGAATGGGTAATACCCTTCATTTGTTCGGGTGACTGCAAGTCAATGGCCGGCATAACGATGTCTGTGACTCCGGCCTTAGCAGCTCTCTCTATCGCTTCGGTGCGGTCTTCGTCAAACTGGTGAACAAACAGATGGCAATGCGTGTCGATCATAAATAGTTGGTAG
>DATFNI010000429.1:0-9005 GCA_035266485.1 Balneolales bacterium | reverse complement strand
CTTCTCAAGGGCTTCTTCTCCCCAGGGGTACCAGTCTACCGGGTTGTAGGCATGTTGTTGTAAATATGGCGAGGACTCGTGTATCAACCTGTTGGGCACACGGTCGGGTACGGGTTCAGACATTCGGACTTAAATTATTGGTAGCCAGCCATCGTCAACTGACCGCAGATTGCTGAACGCCGGCAGCTATCTCGTCTGCCAGCGGATGCTATACAGTAAATTATTGGAAGTTCGATATAAATATCCTCCCTCTTGACAGTCATTCCCGGCTCTGCGGGAATGACTGTCAAGAGGTGAATTTAGTGTCGGATGAGCCGCTTTTTCTAATGTTCTTATCCATTTCCATGTATTCTTATCTCCAATTCGCGTCAGGCTACTATCTGATAACCTGTGAACAACTTACCTGTTCATTGCATTCATCAGGTCGGCCTTCCGGCTTCACCAAAGATCTCTTTATCACGCCGTTTGGCTGTTACTTTCGAAATAAAGATGGAAAGTTGGAATAACCCTATCAATGGTATGGCTACAAGAGCCTGAGACAGGGGGTCCGGCGGTGTCAATGCGGCACCAAGAATAAAACAGACGACGATGGCATGCCTGCGGTATTTTTTAAGGAATTCAGGGGTCAGGATGCCGATCTTGGTCAGGAAATAGGTGACCATCGGCATCTGGAAGATGACGCCACAGGCAATGATCCACATGGCCATCGAACTGAAGTACTCGTTGATATCGAAATAGTTGCGGACAAGATCGGATATCTTGAATTGCGTAAAAAACTGAAGGGCAAAGGGGGTAAGGATCAGGTACCCAAATGCAACGCCCAGAATGAAAAGAAAACTGATGACGGCAACGATACCCTTGGTCTTGCGGCGGCGATCCGACTCCAGGGCCGGTTCAATAAAGGCGTAAAACTGGTAGAAGAAATAGGGAGCGGCGATGATGGCGCCCATTACCGCCAGTGTCCCCCAGTACGCAAAAAACTGACCCGGGAGTTTTCTGCTCTGTAAATCGATATTCTCGGCATGAATATGCAGAAGATGATAGATAAAGAAATCCTTATGAGCCGGACCCAGCAACACTTTATCGATCATGAATCCGGAGAAAACGAAGGCTATGACGATGCCTACGACTATCCCGATAAAACCTTTGATAATACGCCACCGCAACTCCTCGAGGTGATCGAGAAACGGCATATTGTCGTCCATTTTGGCCGGTTGTGCCTTGGGAGGCTCGCCATTCATGATCTGGCGTGTTTCTTTTGTTTCAGTGCTCATATAATATGTTCGTGCTGCGCGACAACCTTAACCGTTAAACGGTGATTCCGTAGTCAGGTTTCAATCTTTCGTACAACGCTAGGCAGTGACAAAATCGTACAATGGATATTTATTGCAAAGTTCATTGACTTCACCCGCTGTTTCCCGGATCACTGACTCATTTTCGGGATTCATCAATACTTTGTCAATTAATTCTACAATGTAACGAAATTCATCCGGACCTAAACCGCGGGTAGTCATTGCCGGGGTACCGATGCGAATACCGGAGGTAACAAACGGGCTTTCCGTATCAAACGGGACCATATTCTTGTTGACTGTGATCTGGGCCCTTCCCAAAGATTCTTCGGCCAGCTTACCGTTCAACCCCTTGTTGCGAAGATCGATAAGCATGAGGTGATTATCCGTGCCGCCGCTGACAAGATTGTATCCCATCTCCAGGAACTTGTCGGCCATAGCTTTGGCATTTTCAAGGATGCGTTTCTGATAGGTTATGAAGTCGTTCTGAAGAGCCTCGCCGAAAGACACCGCTTTAGCGGCGATGACGTGCATCAACGGCCCGCCCTGGGTGCCAGGGAAAACCGACGAATCGAGCAGCTCGCTCCACATCTTAACGCGGCCTGACTTCGGTGCCACTTTCCCGATCGTGTTCTCGGCGTCTTTGCCGACCAGCAACATCCCACCGCGCGGACCTCGAAGCGTCTTATGGGTCGTCGTTGACACCACGTGGCAATAGGGCAGGGGATTATTCAACAGGTGCGCCGCAATCAGCCCGGCCGTGTGGGCCATGTCCATCCACAGGAAGGCGCCTACTTCATCAGCGATGCTGCGGAAAGCCTCATAATCAAAATCGCGCGGATAAGCTGAGGCTCCGATCGAGATCATCTTCGGCTGTACTTTTTTTGCCACTTCCCGGATCACGTTCATGTTGAGCCGGCCGGTATCTTTGTTAACGCCATAAAATTTTGCGTTATAATTGATGCCGGAGAAATTGACAGGGGAACCGTGTGTCAGGTGGCCGCCGTGGGCCAGGTTCAATCCCAGGAACGTATCGCCCGGGTTCAAAAACGTGAGATACACCGCGGCGTTTGCCTGGGCTCCCGAGTGGGGCTGAACATTGACCCAATCGGCGCCAAACAATGCTTTTGCCCGTTCACGAGCGAGATCTTCGGCGACATCTACAAACTCGCAGCCGCCATAATAACGTTTGCCGGGATAACCCTCGGCGTACTTGTTGGTCAGCACAGTACCCATCGCCTCGAGTACGGCCTTGGAAACAAAATTCTCGGAAGCAATAAGTTCCAGGTTATTGTTTTGACGATCTGTTTCTTTTTCAATGATGGCGTAAACTTCAGGATCCTGAACTTTCAGACTTTTCATAGTTGAGTACTGTGATTAGTGGTGGGTCAATGCATAAATCTTTTGAACGCGGCGTTCATGACGCCCCCCGGCAAACTCGGTACGGAGCCAGGTCAATACAATATCTTTTAATTCATCATCGGAGAGATACTTGCCGGGCAGACACAATATGTTGGCATTGTTGTGCTGGCGGCTTAATTCTGCCATTTCATGATTCCAAACGAGGGCGGCACGTATCTGGTCGAATTTGTTGGCGGTCATACAAACGCCCTGACCGGATCCGCAGATCAGGATTCCGATTTGATAATCTCCACGGTCAACCGCTTCAGCGACCTGAACGGCAAAGTCGGGGTAGTCGACCGATTCGGTAGAATGGGTTCCGTAATCAACCGGCATATACCCATTTTCTTCCAGAATCAGCTTCACCTTCTCTTTTGCCTGAAACCCTGCGTGGTCGCTGGCTATTGGTATAATCATATTAAAGGCTATTGGCATGTATTTATCACGGCTAAATATCCAAAAAATTACCGTTCAAAAAAATGCATATCATTACTTAGGGGTGAGTAAGAGTATAAACAAGCAGATTGACCCCCATCTTCAGGGCTTCTGTCCGTTTCCATTCCGGTACCTGGTGCAGATCCTCATCGGCCCAGCCGTCGCCCAGATCCGTTTCGTAGCTATAGTAGATCACCATACGGCCATCCCGGAACATGGCAAATCCCTGCGGCCGGTCTCCGTCATGCTCCATGATCTTCGGGATGCCGTCCGGGAACTGGTATACCTGGTGATAAACCGGATCGGATGCCGGAAGTTCTACAAATTTCTCGTCCGGATACACTTTTTTTATAGCCTTTCGGATATAGGGATCGAACCCGTAATCGTCATCAATATAGAGAAAACCACCATTATCGAGATATTCCCTTAGATTTTGGGCCTCTGCGTCATTAATAGTGATGTTCCCGTGGCCCGTTATAAACGCCCACGGATAGTTAAAGAGATCCCTGCTGCCGATATCAACGTCATCATATTCAATATTGATGTCGATCGGAACATGTTTTTGAGTATATTTGATCAGATTGGTCAAGGAGGATGGATCATTATACCAGTCGCCACCGCCGCGGTATTTAAGCCGCGCAATTTTGAAACTTTTAAACTCCTGAGCGTGCCCGGCAGGAGGATGAATCACAAGAAAGCAGAGCACAAGCAACAGGAGCCCCAGCTTCGCTGTAATGCCTTGCGGCTGCTGTCCAATATTTGTGATTAAAAAGACGGGACGCATAACAGGATTAAACTCTAATCTAATACCGAAGACCTTATTTCATTAGTAAAGGTAAGGAACTGTCGGCAAAATTTGTGATAAGATTGTTATGAAATCGATTTTTAAGTCGTTGAAATTTTTTGGGGCAGTACTGCTCTTTTTTTGCCTCGCCAATGTAAGGGCTTACAGCCAGGCGGAGATCGAACGCATCGAACCCACATTTTGGTGGACCGCCATGAAAAACCATGAGCTGCAACTGCTTGTGCACGGGAAGGATATAGGGAAAACGAAGGTGTCGTTTACCTATCCCGGTGTGAAGCTGGAACGGCAGCAGAATGTGGAGAATCCGAATTATACGTTCGTCTATCTTACCATCAGCGACCGGGCCAAACCCGGTTCTTTTGAACTGACCTTCAGCAATGGCAAAGAGGTCTTGCACAGGATCTATCAGCTTCGTGCACGAAATCTTGAGAAAGACCGCAACCAGGGCTTCGACCGCTCGGATGTCATCTACCTGCTCATGCCCGATCGTTTTGCCAACGGCAACCCTGAAAATGATTACGCGGCAGGGATGCTGGAACGCCCGGACAGGCAGAATCCGAATGGCCGCCATGGAGGAGATTTCAAGGGCATCGAGGATCATCTCGGATATTTTAAGAACCTGGGCGTTACCGCATTGTGGATGACCCCGGTCTTCGAGGCCGACATGCCTGCTTCCTATCATGGATACCACGGGTATGCCAGTACCGACATGTACCGGGCCGATCGCCGGTTTGGAACGAACGAGGAATTCCTGAAACTTGTCAACGAGGCGCACCGGGACAGCCTGAAGGTGATCATGGATATGATCCACAACCACATCGGCAGCAGTCATTGGTGGATGTCGGACCTGCCGGCGCCCGACTGGGTCCATTCGTTGAAGAAAAACGGCAACACAAACTACCGTGCCGAGACGGTCTCGGACCCGTATGCATCTGATTACGACCGCAACAAGATGACTGATGGCTGGTTCGTGAAAGATATGCCGGACCTGAACCAGAAGAATCCGCTGCTGGCCACCTACCTGATCCAGAATACGATCTGGTGGGTTGAATATTCGGGTGTCGACGGCATCCGGATGGACACCTATCCCTATCCGGATAAGACCTACATGGCCCATTGGGTGCAGGCTGTGCTGCGTGAATTCCCGCGTCTCAATGTCGTTGGCGAGGCCTGGGTGCCTGAGATACCGGCCGAGGCCTGGTGGCAGAAGGATTTCCCGCTGGGCGGTGGATATAACTCTCATCTGCCGAGTGTTACCGATTTTCCCCTGCACTATGCCATGGTATCCGCCTTCTCAACCCCATTCGGCTGGGACACCGGCCTGTCTCGGCTGTACCTTACCCTCACGCAGGATTTCATGTACCACGATCCGAACAAGAATGTGATCTTCCTGGATAATCACGACCTGGAACGGTTTGCCTCGTCTATCGGTGATGATCCCGGCGATTACAGAATGGCGATCGCTTTTTTACTCACCACGCGCGGCATCCCGCAGATCTATTACGGTACCGAGCTGATGATGACCGGCACCAAACAGGGCTCGGACGGCAACGTGCGGCAGGATTTCCCGGGAGGCTGGCCGGGGGATCCGCATAATGCATTTACCCGGTCGGGCCGCACGCTCCGGCAGAACGTGATCTTTGACTACACACAAACACTGCTTCACTGGAGAAAGGGCAATAAAGTCATATCGAACGGGAAGCTGATGCAGTTCATCCCGGAGAACAACCTGTACGTCTATTTCCGGTACACCGACCGGCAGTGTGTGATGGTAGCGTTAAACGGGGCCGGTCATGATCAAACATTTTCCACTGATCGGTACCAGGAACGGATGAACGGTTATCACTCGGCTGTTGATGTGATATCGGGTGAGAAGATCACGGATTTGAATGAGCTGAGCGTGCCTGCAAAGTCAGCACTGGTGCTGGAACTCAGAAAATAAGAAGATTGGAGACCGGGCGGGGAAAATGTGGCTGTCCCCAAAGTGTTAATGATAAGGGTAAGGGTAAGGCTTTATTTATAAAAACTTAGGACAGTGGTTGCGCAGTCAAACAATCCCCGCGATCTCCTCCCTTGAGGGAGGATTAAGGTGGGTGTTACCCCGCGTTTCATTGGTATACAATCGGTTTCATTATGATAAAGCTTGGTGACGCCCCCTATAAGTCTCCACTGCGGCGGGACAGGGAAAGCAAGGCTTTTCCTGTAAATAACGTCAGTTCGATATAAGAACCTTCTCACCTGCCACTATTTCCCGCAGAATCGTGAATTCTGCCAGGTGCCAAACGCTCATTTCTCACGGAGATTCCCGATCGGGGTCGGGATCGACGGGTAAAGGAGGGGAGGTGTTGAATGAATATTCCAGCAATTGGTGTAGTCACATCAATTTCAGTAATAACCTGAGTTCGATATAGTAAACTGTTCGGGATTGGGTTGAATTTCCCGGTTTCAAGGCATTCGAAAATGGGTTCTGGCCACTGTACCTCACCCCAACCTCCCGCCACGATGCCTCGGGGTCGGGACAAGCTATCTCCATATCCATGGAGAGGGGCTATTTTAACTCTTTGTCCGCGAGAATCCGCGTCATCTGTGTTGTCCGTGTTCTATTCTTTTCGCCATCGATTCTTATACCGAATTCACGTTAAAAATTTAGCACGATGAGATGCCCCGACTGAATGGCCAACAAGAACGATTGGCTCTCTAATTATATCTATCTCTTTCTCAATTTATGTACCAGTTAAAAGTGGAGAATCGGACGTTACCCGTTGTTCCCCAAAGCCCGTGTTATCGGTTCGGGTATTTGTCAGTTTGTCTATTTAGTTAGCGTTTTATCGTTTGTTATCGAGATTATCTAATGATTTTCATCAGTTTGTCAAACACATATATTTTATTCCTTTTGTTGCCAGTTATCTCTCTTAATATCCCGTCTTTTTCGAATTTATTAAGGAGGTTATAAATAGTTTGATAACTATTGGTTCGAATTTCTGATTTTATAGATTTAAATGAGACGGCTGGATTTTCAAAAATTATATCCAGTAGCTCAATGCCGTATTGAGAATTAAAGACGGAAAGCTTGTCTTTAGTTTCCTTATAAAGGGTAAGCATATCCTTCACTTTTTCCTGAGTGTCTTCGGCTTGAGTTTTTATAGATCGCAGGAAGTATTTGATCCAGGAAATCCAATCATTTTCATCATCAACAAGTCTTAAACAGCCGTAATAATCCTCGCGATTATTTTCAAATGACTCGCTGACATACAATAAGGGGTATGAAAGGGTCTCCTTATCATAGAGTACAATTGGTATTAGTAATCTCCCAATTCGTCCATTTCCGTCTAAAAAGGGGTGAATTGCTTCAAATTGATAGTGAGCAATTGCTGTCTGTACCAGTGGATCAGGCTCATCATTGCTGTTAATATATTTTTCCCAATTTGATATTAATTCAACCATTTCAGTCGCTCCGGGCGGAACAAAAATGGCATTCTCAATTGTTGCTCCAGGTTTTCCGATGAAAACAGGTATCTTTCTAAAGTTACCCCTGTCTTTGTTTTCTCCTCTTACCGAGTTTAATAATGTTGAGTGTAGTTTTTTTACAAAATTTTCACCAATTGCTTTCTTTTTCAACAACTCAACCGCTTCTCTGATTGCAAGTCTATAGTTAATGATCTCCCTAACATCCTGCTCTTTTGAATCATTCTCAGTACTCTTTCCTTCCGCTTCATACTTAAAGACATCCTCAATGGTGGCCTGTGTGCCTTCAATCTTTGAACTTGCCACAGCTTCTTTTGTTAAAAGTGGAGTTGTGAGCAGATCAGGGTTTGGGATGTTCGCTAACAGCCCTTTTAGTTCTCCAAGTGCCCTATTAGCATCACTTATTTCCTTGATCAATTGAGAATAATCGATTTTAGGAGGTAGTAGTTTTAGCTTGTGAGTCTTTACGGTCATTATTCCAGTTGATTAGAATACTATATTTATTATTCCATTATTTTGTCCAAAATTAGAATAAAATAAGTCATAATCCAATGAACTGGAATAGTAATACAACATGAAAGTTCTTGCTAACGATGGCTTAACACCAACTCTGTTCACGATGAGTTCGATATAGTAAACTGTTCGGGATTGGGTTGAATTTCCCGGTTTCAAGGCATTCGAAAATGGGTTCTGGCCACTGTACCTCACCCCAAGCTCCCGCCCCGATGCCTCGGGGTCGGGACAAGCTATCTCCATAACCATGGAGAGGGGCTATTTTAACTTTTTGTCCGCGAGAATCCGCGTCATCGGTGTTGTCCGTGTTCTATTCTTTTCGCCATCGATTCTTATTTCGAACCCCGGTTATTCTTTCAACCTCACATATTTTTCAATATTGATGCGATTGACATTATATGATTTTAATTAATTGCTAACGTTTGTTGCGCGAAAGATGTCATCTGATAAGTACAGTCTTTCATTATACTTTAATGTAAAAAAAAGCTTATAGCCCTGATATTTTTAGGCCCTTTACTATTACTCATGGCTTTTTGGGTAGGCCCGGCGTAACCGGCTATTTCGAAAACGTATACTCGTACACCCCCTTATTGGTGCCAAAGAAAAGAACTTCCTGGCCGTTGACCGTGGCGGCCACCAGATCGTTGGTGGTTATTCCGGTAGGTCCGGTTGTGTCAGTCACTGTTTGCCAGGTATCGCCGAAGTTATTGCTGGCCGCAAAGAAGAGAGTCTGCGAATCATTCAGTCCGCTGGCATAGACAATGCGTTTATCTTGAGTATTTTGAACTAAGGCACTGATATTGGCTTTATTATAAACTCCCTTCCATGTTTTTCCGTCGTCGGTCGATTTACTTATCCGAATTGAGTCAGTATAGGAGGGTGAAAAACTAATTAACATATTATTCAGATTACCAGGCTGTGTAATCACATCCGTGCATAATGAACTACCATATAAGTCTTTTTTAGACCAAGTTAACCCATAATCTTTGGAAATCATTAAAAATGATATCACAAAGCCGTTTGATCCAACAGAAATGATTCTTCCCTCATGATACGGATCGGCATAAATACGCTCTATACCTCCTCCATAATAGCCC
>DATFNI010000428.1:0-10506 GCA_035266485.1 Balneolales bacterium | reverse complement strand
AATTACCATCAAACAGAGCATAATTCCTGGAAACCTGGAACTCCATGCTGATCAGGAATTGATAGAACAGGCGTTGATAAATATTATCAATAATGCATCACAATCTGTTGATAGACAAGAAAATGCGGAAATTGTTCTGAGTGCCGAGATTGACAAAACAAGCCATCTCATTATCCAGGTACAAGACAACGGCACCGGTATTCCCAAAGATGTGATGGAAAAAATATTTATACCCTTCTACTCTACCAGAAACCGTGGCTCGGGGATCGGCCTGAGCCTGTGCAAACAAATAATGAAGTTACACCGGGGATCGATTTCAGTTCAATCGGAGCCCAACGTCAAAACGGTGTTTACCTTAAAGTTCTAGGTGTTTAGGTATTAAGGTGAATTTGGCTTGTTTAAAGATTTCATCATAAAACGACAATAAAAAAGCAATGAAGTAACGGTAGTCGTTTTAACTGTTACTTCATTGCCATATCGCTGCTGATCAGATGATACACCAGGAAATTCAGAGATCACCTTAACTCTGATAATCAGCAGAGGGTTTATTTCTTCGTAGGTATCCAGCGTTCGAGGTTGTTCATGACCTTGCCCCGAAGTTCTCCCTTGGGATGCATCGTGGTGTGGACGATCACATAAGCGCTGTCATCCTTCATAACACGGACAAGATCTTCGACGGAATGATCTTTCAGAGGTCCGGAAAGATCCTGTGAAGTGATTATGCCGGTGACAAATTGACCATCGATCGGGCCAGGCATCAATTGTGGGCTGTGTTGCCCTTTGGGATATAGCCATACCAGTTCCGGACCAATTGGCTGTCCATTAACCTCATGAACGTGAATCATGGTCACACTGTCGGCTTTCATCAGATAGATCGTATAGTATAATTTGGTTTTATCCTGATTTAAATGAAAAAAGACTTTTCCATTGGCTTCGGTTCGAACCGGATCGGGCTGGACGTGGACACCGGATAAATCCGCAACATAATGGCTGTTTGTTGCAAGTGCACGGCCTTTCAACAATGGGTTATCCTGTAATTGTGCCCTGGATACTTCATGTATCTTTTTCTTGATAACGTTTGTATTACGTGAACACCCAAATGAGATGATGATGCACGACAGGAGAATAAGCGCAGTCGATGGTCTTTTAATTAATGCATACTGAGACAACGAGTTAGCCATGATAACAGTGTTTAAAAGTTCTTTTGTTTTTGGTACCTGCAATAACACACACGCTAAGTAACAGGTGCAGTGATATGATAGTTCGTAATAGTGTCACATAGTAAACATCCCGCAAAAAAAGGTTGTTTATCAGTTTAAGTCCTTGTGCACAAATACAAAAACCTAACATGTTTTATTGTCATTTTATTGTTGAAAAATGAAAAGACAGGCAACTAAGAACTATTTCCCCTTTTGGATGTCCTTTCAATTCATGGTAACCGTTTAAAGATTCGTATTTTGGGATCCAGTCAACAAATGAATCGTAACTTTTTTATGACCGATCTCGAAAAAAAAACGGAAGCCGTAAGAGAGATAGCGGAACGTCTTGGTTTTGAAGCATGTGGCTTTTCGAGGGCTTGCCGTTTGGAAGATGAGGAGCGTCGTCTGGAAGAATGGCTGAATCATGGGCGTCACGGCACCATGTCATGGATGGAACGTCATTTTGATAAGAGAGTGGATCCAACCAAGCTAGTTCCGGGAGCCAAATCAGTTGTATCGGTTCTGTGTAGTTATAATCAGGATTTTGGAAAGATACATCCTGAAAAGAAACAACATGATCGTACTGATCCAAAAATATCGAAATACGCTCTTGGAGAGGATTATCACCAGGTTTTGAAAGAAAAACTCTTCTCTCTTTTCCATTTCACCGAAGACCTGATGGGGGGCCTGGCGGGCCGTGTATTCGTTGATTCAGCTCCTGTCCTCGATAAGGCATGGGCTGTAAAGTCCGGACTCGGATGGATTGGGAAAAACAGTAACCTGCTAAATAAAAAGCTTGGATCATGGTTTTTTATTGGGGAGATGATTCTAGATGCCAGGTTTGAATACGATAAGCAACTGGCAGATCATTGCGGTTCCTGCACCCGCTGCATCGATGCTTGCCCAACGGATGCCATATATGAACCTTATCGCGTAGACGGGAGCAAATGCATCTCCTATTTTACCATCGAGCTGAGGGGGGAAGTCCCCGATGAATACCAATCGCAGATCGGTGAATGGATCTTCGGCTGTGACATCTGCCAGGATGTTTGTCCCTGGAATCGAAAAGCTCGTAAAGGTTCCGAAGAGCGGCTGTTTGCACGGGAAGACCTGATTGGCCACGATCTCGATTTCTGGGAAGAACTGGATCTCGATACCTACCGGCAATTATTCAGGAAGAGCGCAGTAAAACGAGCTAAATTTGAAGGGTTGAAACGTAATATCGAGGTTGCATCACGAAATTTGAGGAAGCAACGGGATTAAGGGAAAAATTTTGAACCATGAATTGATCACCCCATACTTGAATTGGGAACAAGGTGTAATTCAAAATTCAACATTTAAAATTAATAATTCAGAACGTACCGCGCTTTTCCTTCAGGAACTTGTAGAGAAGTTCACGGGCCCGGAAGATATGCGCCTTTACCGTTCCAAGCGGCAGATCCAGCAACTCCGATATCTCCTGGTAACTTTTCTCCTCGATGTGTCGCATTTCGATAACGGCCCGATATTTCTCCGGAAGGTTGCGGATTGCTTCCTGTATGATATTTTTCCGCTGCCTCTGTATGACTACTTTGTCCGCCTCATAGGTGCTATCCGGAACATCAATCGCCATCTCCCCTTCATTGGTCTGAATCGGCTCATCCAGGGAAAGTGTTTTCAGTTTCTTTTTACGCAGATGATCTATGGCATGATTGGTAGCAATCCGATAGAGCCAGGTAGAAAATGCATAATCACTGTTGTAAGAACTGATATTTGAGAATGCCTTTGCGAAGACTTCCTGTATCAGATCTTCCAGAATCTCGCGATCCTTTACCAATTTAAGAAGATGATAATAAAGGGCGTTATGATATTTCTGTTCGAGTTTTCTATACGCATTCTCATCACCTTCAACGGCATGCTGCACTAGCTGTGCATCTTCAATACTGCTTTGAGACGCATGGCTTTCATGGGATACTGAGGAATGCTCATTCATGCAGATTCGTACGTAGGTGATGATTTCTATAAAGAGCGTAAGTTATCATATTCCTACCCTTGTTAGCAAATAAACAATTAAACGAGTCGGATAACCTTTTGGTTGTCCAACTGTGCTTTTGCACAGTTCAGATTGGTTGCAACGCACATTGATAAGGCGTGTTAGTATTGATACTCTTTAGCGTTGGATTCATCATAATCTGAAGTTGACAGGAAATTATGAAACACAAAAATACCGTGGGTATTTATTGTTTTCGCGAAGCCGGTTATAATCATGGCTTGCCAAAGAAATTCCATACGGAGACGCATGTTGGCGACACAAGTCGAATGGTACTGACCGTTGGGGGTTTGGGTACCATTAGCACCTCGATACATACCTACTATCATGTAGTCTACATCCCGACTGCATGATATTCCGATCCATTGTTAATCGATCGGAAACATCACGACGAGCCGTTGTACATTGATGTGTACAACGGCTTATTTTTTTGGCCAATGAAGTCCGTATGACAGCGTTAAAGTCTATTTATTGGTCTTCAATACATTAGGAATTATTTATTTACCAATAAATAGTTGCTCCTTGTTATTGTAGTTTTAAAAAAGTGCAAATACATTCTTCATGATCAGGTTATTGCTATGAACAAATAAAGAGGACAAGTATGAAATCCAAAATATTGTTTACGGTATTAGCTGTATTTTCAATAGTGGGTATCAGTAAAGCACAATTACACCTGGGCCCCTCGCTCATATACGGTACATCAGCTATAAGTGAACCCGGAATCCAGGTTAGCGGATATCTACCCATTCCACAGGTGGATAAACTGTGGGTTGGAGGTGACCTCTCATTTTATTTTGCTCATAATTATGGCACCTTTAAGCAGTCATTCTGGGAGGTCAATGCTAACGCGCATTACATGTTCTACGATGAGAAAGGTCTGAGCGCCTATGGAATTGGCGGATTAAACCTGACAACGATCCATTTTAAAGCATATGCCAACTATACGGGAAATTCTTCTTCACAATCCAATCCCGGATTAAACCTGGGTGTTGGTGGCGCTAAAAGTATGGGCTTTGGATTGGTATTCGCCGAATTGAAATACGTGATAACAAATTACGATCACCTGGAAATCGGAGCCGGAGTTCGTTTCAATATAAAAACGAAGTAGAGAAAGCTTCAGCACAAGAAATATCAGATTCAGATCAGCTGTTCGTTTGGCATTTAAACATTAAACCGGAAGAGCATGATATCCCCGTCCTGAACGACATACTCTTTTCCTTCAGATCGCATTTTCCCGGCCTCGCGAGCAGCTTCTTCTGAGCCAAGCGATACGTAATCATCGTATTTGATTGTCTCGGCGCGGATAAAACCCCGTTCAAAATCAGTATGAATAACTCCGGCTGCCTGGGGGGCCTTGGTACTTTTGGGGATCGTCCAGGCACGAACTTCCTTGGGACCGGCAGTGAAGTAGGTAATAAGTCCAAGCTCATGAAAGGCTGCCCGGATTAAACGATGAAGTCCCGGGCGATCAAGTCCCATCTCCTGGAGAAACATTTCCCGTTCATCTTCATCCAGTTCAGCAATTTCAGCTTCAATTTTTGCACATACGATAACCACTTCGGCTTCTTCTTTTGCCGCATGTTCCCGAACCTTATCCACAAATGGATTGTCCTTCCCTTCGGGCAGATCCGACTCATCCACGTTACAAACGTACAAAACGGGTTTGGCGGTAAGAAGAAACAGATCGCGGATGAGTTCTTTGTCGTCCTCATGAATATCGAATCCACGTGCCGGGTAACCCTGCTCCATAAAATCGTGCAGTTGCCTTACCAGCTCAAGACGGTTTTTAATCGATTTATCACCACTTTTTGAATCTTTCTGCAGCCTGTCGAGCCGTTTTTCGATCGTTTCCAGATCCTTAATGATCAATTCATCCTGGATGATCGTTATGTCCCGAATCGGATCAACATTTCCTTCGACGTGAACTACTTCATCATCTTCAAAGCATCGTACGACATGTATGATCGTGTCCACCTCGCGGATATGCGAGAGAAAGGCATTGCCTTTCCCCTTTCCTTCTGAGGCACCTTTTACCAGGCCGGCGATATCTACAAACTCAATAATAGCAGGCGTTAGTTTGGCAGGATTTACCATGCTGGCCAGTTTATCCAATCGTTCATCAGGAACAGGAACGATGCCTATATTAGGATCAATCGTACAGAACGGGAAATTTGCCGCTTCTGCGCCGGCATTGCTCAGCGCATTAAAAAGTGTTGACTTGCCAACATTCGGCAATCCAACAATGCCACATCTTAGACTCATAAAATTAACTGTTCAGGTGTCGAGAGATTCTTGTTGTATAAATGTCACTTCGGGCAGAAGTACAGCCGTGAGATTACCCATACCCCTTCTGCGGCTGTAGACACATCCCGTGTCAATGCCAATCATGTTGGATCCAGTGATAGGTTCCGGACGAGGCGTATGACCAAAAACAACCGTTTTTTCCCACTTGTTATGTAACGCATGCAGATGAGACCGCTCCCAGATGAAATGTTCGATCTGTTCGGGATCAGCAATACTCTCGGAGATTGTCATATCAGGATTTAAGCCGGCATGGACAAAAAAATAGTCCGTGGTGTCATAAAAGGGTTTCGTATTCTTGAAAAAATCCATGTGATCTTCCGGAATATAAGCCTCCCCTTTTTCATCCCTGTAGGAATTGATCGTTGCCTGGCCGCCATTAATCTCCCAACCCGCATAATTATTGTTGAATAAAGCATCTAACATCATAAACTCGTGGTTCCCCTGCAACATCACGCAGTTATATTTTTCGGAATAACTGATGAGTTGATCAACGACAGATTTCGAATCAGGGCCACGGTCTATATAGTCGCCAACAAAAACAAATATTCGGTCACTGTAGATTTCCAGATGTTTCAGTAAAGCTTCAAGTGTCCGGGCGCAGCCATGGATATCACCAACGGCAACATATTTTGTTTTATCCGACAAGATTTACAATCAGGATTTAGATGAAGATTTATTCACGGAATGTTCGACCAACCCTCTGCCCATCTTATGGATACGATTCTCAGTAGTTAGCTTCTGAAGAGCGGAATCAAGTATACCATTTACGAATTTGCCTGACTTCCCCGTGGAATATTTTTTGGCTATTTCAATGGCCTCATTAATGGTGACCTTGGTTGGGATATCCTCGAATTCAAGCATTTCGCAAATAGCCATACGAAGTACAACCTTGTCGACAGTGGCCAACCGATCCATTTCCCAGTGTACAAGGTGAGGGGCTATTTCCTTATCAAGATCTGCGGTCCGATCGATGGTTTTCAGAAAAAGACTTACAGCAAATTTTTCTGCTTCTTTCGAGCTGATAGCATCATCACCACCGGAATCCGGGGAATCTTTAAAAATTTCATTAACAAAGGGTTTGAGAGTATACTGGATAACTTCGTTGACATCCTCATTTCCCATTTCATGAGCATACAGTGACTTAAGAACTGCTTCCCTCAGTAATCGTCTGATCTTCATTCCGGTTTTTTGGTTAACATTAAAAGCTCGTTAAGATAAGAAAGTTCTTAACGAAATGTGAGAGCAACAGGGCTTACATGAATTCATGTTGTTAAGTCTATTACGGCTCAGAGGGTTCCTCTATTACATATCTTGCAGTAAGGTTAATTTTGTTAGATTATAATGACTCATAGAAAGTTGATACGGAGAATTCATTCTTTTGAAAGAATGGACATATAGAACCGGCAAAAGCTGATATCGGTTCATTTTACGGTATCAGCTTCCAATCTTCCATATGCTATTGGAAATAATGGTATTGCCGGAGATATAGCAACCAAAAGACTATCGCGATAGTATCTTTAAAGCGATTTTCCGTCAGGTAGCACCGCCTTGATTCATCAGCCTATAATTCGTCCAACCTGTTCATCCGTCAGCACAGGCATAACTTCAAAGGTTAATAAATCCGACCATTCCTGGATCCATTGGCCAACGGTTTCTATTTCATTGGCTTCAGCGATGATGTATCCCTCATTTCCATTCACAGAGTGCCAGCGTCCCCTCATTGTGACCCCTTTGGGTGGCAGTGCACCGGTACTCTTGAATTTTTGTTGAACTTTGTCTCTGTTTTGTTCCCGTGTCAGATTGTACGTTATGTGAAAGGTCATCTTTAGCCTCTATTTTAATGATGATAGTTTTCAGACCAGGAGTATGAATTGGCTGGTCATGTGGATTGTGGATCAGATTGTTCCGAATAGCTGACTTGTTCATCGCCGATCGTTTTACCTTTTGTAAATGGGATAAACATCGGTACCCGTCGCTTATAATCGAGGTATTGCTCTCCAAAGAAGTGTATCAGGTCCCGTTCTTCAAGTTGCAGAGCTACCAGGATATAACCCGTTGCTGCTGCTGCGAATAACAGATGCCCTGTCGTCATAACAGGTGTAGCCCAAAAACCGATGATAAAACCAAGCATAAGTGGATGGCGTATATACTTGTAGTAGCCCGGCTGCATAAACTTGGGGTTTGATACGGGTTTGTTCAGGAGATTTTCGTATATCTGCTGAAGTCCGAACAGATGTGCGTGGCTGATCATGAAGGTGCCGGTCAAAAGGATGAACCACCCGAATGCGAAGATAGCCCTGAGTAAAATCTGCGCCCAATGAATCTGCACACTCCATAGGACCCCACCAATGGGCTGCCATTGCCAAAACAAGAGAATGAGTGCCAGACTGGAAAATAATACATATGTGCTGCGTTCCATAGATTTCGGAACTATGGTGGTCCACCACCTTTTAAAAGCAGGCCGCGCCATAACAGAATGTTGTATAGCGAATACACCAAGAAGTAACGCGTTAATAAGAATGGCCCGGCCAACCGGCCCCGTTGTTCCTGAATCTATTGTTTTGGGAACAACAATCCCTCCGATGAAACCGATGGCGTATAGAAAGACGCCAAAAAACAGTGCATAACAAATTATACCGTACAAGAAGATAAGAAATCTCTTCATTTGTATTCCTCCCATTAAGTTCCCGGTGTTTCCTAGTCACTGATTAGAATCTACAGAAAGGGAGAAAAGGCGTCATGAGACTATGGTCTCATTTTTTATCCTCATTATGTATCAAAAGTCAGACAAAATGGGACCATTGACCTAACCCGGATTATTTGCAATTGCCTAATGCCCATTTCCATTGGTAAAGAACAACATCTTAATGGATACTATCAGAATAAATACCGCAAAAATTTTTCGTAATGTTTCGTCCGATACATTTACCGCCAGTTTTCCACCAAGATAATTCCCGACCAAATATCCGGCTATGACCACCAACGCTACTTTTATATCCATTTCTCCCTGATTGTAATATTGCCATGCAGCAAGAATTCCGATCGGCGGAAGCATTATTGCCAGCGAAGTGCCTTGAGCCAGGTGCTGACTAAAACCCAGAATAAATACCAAAGCAGGGACCAGGATGATTCCCCCGCCTACTCCAGCCAGGCCACCAATGTAACCGGCACACAAACCCACGAGCAAGAGTAACAGGATAGAAAGAGGCGACATCTTTAATAAATCATACTGCATAACAGTAAGCGCACCCATGTTCCTGCGCACGCCCCACCGCCCATACGCCGGAAGGTACGATTTGGATGCCGGGCAATACGCCAGCTACCCATTCCTTCAACACTACACCGGGATCCATATTCATTTTTTGGGCTGCTGCGGCGCTACTCACAGTAAGGGCCATATGACAGGCGCAAAACATTACACCACTGTCCTGCAATTGATTGATGCCTATCTGTACGGGACCTATTCCTGGAGCTTTGAAATCATCCTGGCCCGGCTTCCAGAACGGATTGCGAAGCGATGGTTTCCCGGTAGCCGGATCATTGAATTTGAATGCATCACCCAGATGATATTTATCCCATAATTCGTTGCCGAGGGCAAATGGGATCGCCTCATGCCGCAAAACCACTACCACACTGCAATCTTTAGCTGGGGTGCCGGTCGCTTCATTGGTCATAAGAAAGACTCTGGGCCACGCAAAGGGCATCATACCATTGGGCTCAATTACATCGTACACGATACGGTGTTTGCCCTGGATCTGGTTGAACCAGCTGTCCGGATCTACCGGAGAAGTAAAGACGTCGGTGTGTTTTGTTACAGCCTGTAAGGGTGATGTGAACATAGCTAAACCCATTGCTGCTGCGCCCGTAGATACCGTTTTGATAAATCCACGGCGGGTCAACTGATATTTATTCATGATATTGAAGGGATTTGAAGGTTTTTAGAGTAAAAAAGTTGAATCCTCCTCATTACTCATTATTCCTGGTCTATGTCGAAAAAGTACGGGGGGAATAAAGACATTTCATGTGACCAGAGTCTCATTTTGGGTGAGGCTACTCTTGATGAGGAAAACGGAAATAGGACTTAAGTCCCATTTGAGATTACCTTGTTATGACCAAACCCGGCGTCCCTTGCCCTTACAATGACTTCTGCCCGCCGTTTGACATTTAACTTGCTAAAGATATTGGTGATATGATTTCGAACGGTTTTGGGACTGATATAAAGTTGCCTGGCAATTTCCGCATTACTTTTTCCCTGAGCAATAAGGTCGAGCACATCTTCTTCACGCGGAGTCAGGCAGTAAAAGCCATCACCGGTTTTGTGGACTTTACCGTTGGATGCGTTGGCATTCAAGAAATTATGCAATTCCTCTTTAAAACGACTCCATTCCGGTTCACTTTCTAACAAAATATGATTATTACTAGCCAGCGGAATGAAGCGGGCGCCGGGAATCAGAGAGGCGAGTTCGCGTCCATCCCGGAGCGGAACCATGGCATCACCGGCACAGTGCATGACTAGCGCCGGGCACTTTATTTGTGGGGCTAACTTCGTAACGTCCAGCGTCTGGCTGTTATATAAAAAATGCGAGGCGTTCTCTGGGGTTGAGATCTTCTGTTGGATCTCATTGAACCAATTTCTTTGTTCTTCGCTGGCGTCCGGCATTAATAGCGTGGTGAAAATCTGCCGGAATGCAGGATTATTTCGCCCCCATCCAAGTTTGACCATATTTAATATGCTCGCGTCCAGTTCGATCTGATCCGGACTTCGCTTATGTTCCAGGCGTCCCCGTGCATAGGCTCCGAAGAATACAAGCCGACGAATACGTTCCGGATGTTTGACGGCGTAGGCTACCGCGATAGCTCCTCCCTGGCAGGAACCAAGCAAATCGAATTCTTTAAGCCCGAGAGTATCAACAACGGTTTCCAGATCCGTCACCCATTCATTCAAAGTACTTTTAATGAATGGGTGACGGATCT
>DATFNI010000427.1:0-6521 GCA_035266485.1 Balneolales bacterium | reverse complement strand
CTGGATGGCCCCATTTTTAAAGGAAGTGACATCCCGGCCTACTTCCCGGTGCCGGACAATGGACCTGATTGGCTTATGAACTAATTCGATTGGCGATGCAATGATTACGATATGAGAATCAATGGTTCGGTTATTTGCATCGATGATAGTGTCGAGCGTGGACGACTTACCGGAACCGGTAATACCGGTAACCAGTGTCATGCCAAACTTATAATACTTTAAGCTCAAGGCCTTTGCCACCTCCGGATGCAAGCCGAGACTGGCAAATGGACGGATAGTATTATCAATCTTACGCATGTTAAGAGCCAAGTGAGCAAGATCGAAATACATATCAGCCCGAAATCGCTGACTGTTCTCGCTGTATTCATTAATCATATAAGAAAAGTCAAGATTGCGATGTTCGAGCAAATACTTCCTCTGCTGCGGCATCAGAATATTGTGAAGCAAAAAATCGGTTTCCAACAAGGTATAATCAGTAGTGGCATCAGCCGGCGTTTTATCGCCAAATATCCGGTACCATACTTTCCCACGACAACCTGGCCCGCCCAGGTCAATATCAGAGGCATCTTTACTAACCATATCCGATAAATAGTCCTCGAGAATCTGTTTCAGCTTTATTTTCAACTCCTCCGGTTGAGATTCAACTACTGCCCCTATCTTTTGATGAAGCTCAATTCCGGTTACGGATTTCGGAACTTGTTGAATAAGAGGTTGTACCAACTTTTTTAAATCGTATTTTTCAATCGTCGTTTCCATAAAACACCTTGTTTTGCGACTGTTTCTGTTATAATAATTGGAGGACACCACACTTCCTGCCAAAAACAGGTAATAAACCCGCTATCAGGTTTGATATATTGATATATGCGGCTGTGAAGGCAAATGGTGAGACATAAAGTATTAGTGTCAAACCTTATTCATAAGTCTGAATACGTTTGTAGTAAACATGTAACAAATTGGCATTGTCGATAGCCTTCTGGGCATACTGAGATAATGCGTTACTGTTGTAGTTTATATGTGTCGTACCTGATAGTTTGATATTTAAAGCATTACCATTGACTGAACCTGTCACAGTGCTTCCATTTATATAGGTGGTTCCCGTTGCGGTAAAATTCCACCCGTTTTCGAAGATAACAAGGCCGTTAAATTGAAAATTACCGGCGATACTTAAGTCCGTATTGTCAACTGTCAGATCACCTGTTTGGTTGACAATAAGTACCCCATATCCATCCGGAGTACCTCCTGTAAATTTGACTTGGGTTCCGTCAATAACATAAATTCCCGGATCGGTTGCCGATCCCAAGCTGCCTTTATATGTCCCTCCCGGCAGATAGGTGGCACTTGGAGAGTTCATCAGATCTGAAGTCAGAGCCGAAAAATCTGAGAAGTTTATTGTCGAATCAACAGAGATGCTTGGGACACCCCCCACACCTGTAATATCGGCCGACCCTCCGGTACTGTTTAAAATTTCATTTTTAGAAGCTTGGTCAGGTACTATCACCCCGGGTAAATTTGCTGCAAGACCAGACTGGTCATTTCCGCTTATATTTGAGTTCCCGGTCATTGTATATGTAAAAATGGAATTATATATCCCCAGAGCTGATTTTATAGGTGGGATAATCGTACTCTTTGCTTTTTTTATCAGGACAATGACTTTGTTTTTTCCATTATCCATAGGTGAAGTAGCCGTAAGCCGCAGCGTATCAACTCCATAATCATCGATTAAAACATTCGATGAACCATTATCGAGTGTTACATCCCATGGATCTCCTGCATTTCGCCATGACGGATCATATTCAAGTTTGCGGATTGCCAGATCGATGGCGGCGTTATTCAGGTTTCGTGCCTGCATGTCATTCACATAATTGACATTGGTCATGACACCCTCTGTTTGCCGATTTTGCATATTCGTCTCAACGATGCCAAAAACGATCGTTAGTCCGGCACATATTAGTAGTAATGCACGTCCCATTGTATATCTCCTTGTTTAGGGGTATATCTATATCCTAGTTGATATTAACCGGGGTGAATATTTTCTGCCAGCTTGCCGGTGAATAGTGACCATTGTATGACTCGGGGGTTTCACATATTATGGAAACCTTAATCCTTTTTGCGAGTATCGGGGATGCGACCACATCACCCGAGTTGTCAAAAAGAGTAATGTTGAATTGAGTGACACCCATATTCAGAACCGTAGAGACACCGTTAACCGTACGGATCAGTTCATAGTCATTGGGATTGTCAGTGGAGGTTACAGGTTTGCTTGTGTCGAAAGTCCACGTTATCAGATCGACGCTCCCATCATTATTCCAGTCACTTTTAAAGGTAATGGAATGTTGGCTTGCACTGACAATAGCAGTATCGCTGCTTACATTAACACGATAGCCAATTTTTCTCATGTCGTTGCTAAGGACAGACGCAACGGCATCAACCTGTTCTTTTGCACTCTGATCCAGGGTGGCGGTACCGGAGTCTGTCATCAGAGAAGTGTTGACGTTTAATATTGCCAGAAGTATTAACCCGGCGATGATAAAACTTATGGTTGTACCAATATTCATATGATTATCCCCATCAAATCATTAGTAGTAGCTTTTGATATATGTGAGTGCTAATGTATCCTTCATCGTTGGATTATATACATCGACGGTCATCCGCTTGTGGGTAGTTGGTATAGCCGAAACCTGGGAAAAATCCGTATCGCTGACATAGGTTACCGTTACACTTAAATGAAACACACCCAAAGACGTCGTATCAGTAGTTGCATAGCCATTGTAATCATCGAAATCGTCGTAGTTTTTGGGTGTTTCACCATTCTCGGGACCAAGTGTTGCCGAAAATACCGTGGGAACATTTTGGGGATATTTCCCACCCACCGTGGCTTGATCAAAGGCTTTGCTTTTAGCAATCCCGATTAATCCCTGTGATAGAGCGGCTGCCGTATGATTCATTTGCTCGCCAACCTGAGTGGTGTCATTCTGTAAAAGAAACTTGTTAATATTCATCAACAGCATGGAAAAAATAACCATGGCACCCATAACGAGCAGTAGACTTGCTTTATCTTCCATTTGTCATTACTCCTTCCATGAAATTATTGAATAGGAATCTTGCAGTGGATATCCCGGTGGCCAGCTGTTTAAAAGCCGCTGGTCGTAATCGTAATTTTTGCTGTAACCTGTTACCATGGTACCCTGGTTATTCACAGTGCCAACAGGCCCCCGAGTGTCTTGAACGATTCCACCAAGAAGATTCAGTTTGCCGCGCATGGTCCCCTTATTGTAATCCTGAACTCTAAAAGAATGCAAAGCCATCATGGCTGCCTGTATATTCAGGTCACTGTTCCCATGTGCCTTTTCGGCATTGTCTTCAACAACAATATCATTTTGTGCAATCAGGCCAAGCATATCTGTCGAGGATGGATCTTTCTGGGGATCATCCGCATAGGTCATATCACCGCTGATATTAATATTCTTTTCAGAATACACGGTCACCTGTCCTTTCAATGTACCTTGAACGGTTATGTTTCCGTATGATGTGATGACTCCATTGTAACCGGAAAGATCATATGTCTGTGGTGAGCTCCAGCTGGTTCCGTCGAACTGACTAATATCCACTTTACCGTTATTTTTGAATTGGATATTAAGGTCATTATTGAAGCTGAGTCCTCCTGTTGCAGACATTGCTTCCAATCCCGTCATATCAGTCGGTAATTGGATCGTATTGCTGTTAAAATTGTACCCATTGTTAAATTGAGGAGTGCCCGTCCCCATCCAGCTATTCGGGCTGGTGACTTCACCATCAAAGACCGGGTCTCCCATTATGTGCAAGGTCCCGTTGGTATGCAGCGGCCCCTTAACCGTATCTTTTGATACGAAATAAATCAGTGGTTCATAATTGGTGAAATAGGCATATTTTGAGAATGAGGTGCGCCGCAAAATAGCTTCAATATTTGACGATACCCCATTGTAGGTTCCCTTGGCATCCAGGCGCAAGTCATAGGGTCCCAGTGACGGATCGGAAGAAGGATCGGTTACACTCACATTTCCCGACCCGCCGAGGATATGGTTTTCCTGGTCCCCGCTGCGCCATGTGATATCGTTATTGAGATAACTTATACCCACATCTATCATGCTGCTTGCGATATTACGTGATTGTTGCAGAGATCCATAATTACTATTTCTCTGCAGCATTACATTCTGTTGATGATCCATGTTGAGCCGTTCGACACCCAGAATGATGACAAAACCCGATACTATTAAAAGCAATGCTCGACCCATGTTACTCCTTCAAGAACACAACTGTTCCTTTAAAGTTGGAGATTAGCTGGCACAATCGTTCTTTGCCATGTGGCAATTTGCGGTTCCTCACCGGTTGCTGCCGGCAATTGACACGTCATGGTGACTCTTATCTTTTTGATCTGATCCACCTCTTTTGTCTTGGGATTGTTGGTCTCGGTGCCATCACTGAGTATGTAGACGATTTCCAGTGAAACAACATCGCGATCAATTTTGGTGGATACTCCGTCCACTATATGGAAAATGGGGTGGTTGCCGTGTGCGTAATTCGATTGACCGGTATTGTCCGGACCATATTTCCATGTCACAGTATCACAAATACCATCTCCGTTTACATCACCAAGAAAGGTAAACATATGTTTTTTAGCCTTTAAAATGGGAAAAACGGTGGCTTTGTAACCTATCTTGTCAAAATCAAAGCCCACGTATTGACTGATCGATTCGACTTCTGTTTTTGCCATATTATTCATAGCCGTCTGATCGGCGCTTTGAGTAACCCTTGTGCCAAGAATAAAGACGGAAAGTAGCAGTAGGCCACCGATAATCGTACTTATTACAATACCTGCATTCATTGTTTTGAGTTTAAGAGTTACGGGTTTTTTCCTTGTCCCCTTGAGGGGACTTATAGGGGGTGTTACCCAACGTTTCACCAGGAATCCACTTCTTACATAGTGAGACGCGGGATAACACCCACCTTAGTCCTCCCTCGAGGGAGGAGATTTTTTCCTTGTCCCCTTGAGGGGACTTATAGGGGGTGTTTGCCCGCGTTTCATCATGAATGCGCGCATCGGACAATGAGACGCCCGTTAACACCCACCTTAGTCCTCCCTCGAGGGAGGAGATCGGCTTATTCAATATTTCATCATTCCAATATTCCATTCGTTCACTGCCTATTACTTATTCTTTATATAGCTCAGTCTGATTGGCTTTGACATGCTCTTATTGGTAACAACTACCGTCAGTTTCTTATGATCGGTAGGAGTTGCGGACGCGCTATCAGTATTCGCCAGGTTCACATATGCAATACTTGCATCAATATGATAGACGCCATCCTGCGTTGTATCCGTTTTTGAATATCCATTATAAGTGTCTATCGAATCGAAAGATTTCCAGCGGGCCTCATCAATGACGCCTTGTCCCAATGCTATGGCCGTGTATTGGACCTCGGTATCAACTTTTATCACGTCATTGCGAAAAAGGAAGCCGTTCACATTCATCGTTAATAACGAGAATAGAACCATAGCTCCCAATACCAGTATTATTTGTGATTTATCAGTCATGGATAATTTATTAATCTAATCATCTACCGTGATTGCCATAATCTCTTCAATGCTTGTGACACCTTCTTTAATGCGTTCCCGGCCGGATACACGCAGAGTCAACATCCCTTCGGCTATGGCCAGCTCCTTGATCTTCTCTTCATCGATATCATCCCCGCTGGAAAGAATGAGATTTTTGATGGTCTTGCTGAAATACAGAGCTTCCATAATGGTGGTCCTTCCTTTATAGCCATTCGTGCAATGATCGCATCCAACCGGTTCATAGAATGTGGTGTGTTCTATCTCCTCATCCGTAAACCCAAGAGCTTTCAAAGTTTGGCCATCTGGGTTTTCTATTTCCCGTTTGCAGTGATTACATAATTTCCGGACAAGTCGCTGTGCCATGATCAGATTTACTGCATTGGCAATCAGAAACGGCTCGACACCCATCGTGTACAGACGACTGACAGCGCTGGGAGCATCATTGGTGTGTAACGTTGAAAATGTTAGGTGACCTGTATTTGCCAGTTTAATCGCGACTTCAGCAGTCTTCAGGTCTCGAATCTCGCCAACCAGTACGATGTCCGGGTCGTGGCGAAGTATTCCCCTTATCGATTCATCAAAGGTCATACGGGGGTTAATTTTGAGCTGCCTTGCACCTTTAATGATATACTCCACCGGGTCTTCAACTGTCAGTACATTTATGGATGGATCAATGACTGAATACAGTGCTGCAACTAAGGTAGTCGACTTACCACTCCCGGTTGGTCCGGTGATAATGACGATTCCCGATGGCTTGTTGATTGCTTTGGTAAATTTGTCATATGCCGCTTTCTGCAACCCCAATTTATTCAGGTCGGTGATCACCTTGCGATCATCCAGGACCCGTATGACGATTGACTCGAATTTCCGTTCAAACTCGTGGCCTACAATCGGTATGATGGATACACGATACCGGATATCCTGTCTGTCA
>DATFNI010000426.1:0-6561 GCA_035266485.1 Balneolales bacterium | reverse complement strand
GGCATCCGGAACCGGGATCGATGAAACTGATGCAAGCATCCTGTGAGCATTGAAGGAATGCGCTGTCGGCACAGCATTCGATCGGTGAAAAGTTTGGAACGCTTTGTCGGCCGTATCTCCCACAGTAGCCCGGGCACCTTCAGCTTCAAGGTTGGTCACGAACAGGTGATTTGCATCATCCAGCGCCAGTCCGGAAGGATAGGCTTCCGTAGGAATAAACCCCTCCAGCATGGCAGAATCCTTCATTCCCGGTGCAAGAGAAACAACGGCAATGGCATTATCCATACCATTAGCCACATAAAGGGTCTTTTCATCTTTACCCAGCACCAATGCATTAGGCGTATCGCCGTAATAGGGCTGCCCTTTTTTGAATAATCCAACAGGAACCGTATCCACCACTCCACCGGTACTCGTGTTGATAACCGATACATTATCGCTGTTCCCATTGGCGACATATACCCGGCTTCCAACCTTGTTTGAAATGATTGCATTCGGATGCAGTCCCACTGGTATCTCTCTAATTTGTCTGCCATCCTTCAGATCCAATACCGAAACCGTGCCGGAAGAAGCCGCTCCTGTTGTACTGTCTACAAATATACTTCCCCAGGGAGCACCGGCGGTTGATGCAGCATTTCTCCCCGGGCGTGCCCCTCCCCAATTGGAGATATATATTTTATTCCCGGCGATGGCCAGACCGTATGGCACCATTCCCGTCGGCCTTGTCCAAACTTTTTCCCCGGTCTGCAAGTCGATTTTCACAATCGTGTTATTTCCATTGCAAACTACCAGAAGACAGTCACCGTCTGTTTCATGGCTTACAGCCAGGTCGTTGGGAAGAGCAATGGGTGCCGGCGATTCGGCTTCAATACCGAATTTTCGGACAAGTTTACTGTGCGACCCGTTCCAGTAAAACATTAACACGTAGGAATTCCGGGAATCGACAACGCTGGTAAGCACGTACAGGCTGTCATTGCGTTCGTACCATGCGACACCGGAAAAGGTATTTTCAAAGTGTTTAAGTGCCTTGTGGTCAGGATAGGATACCCGGTCAATTATCTTAAACGAAGCAGGATTCACAATTGCTAACCCATACCGGTCGATTACCGCAAGAAACTTTTTCTGCAGGTCGAACATGCAATCGAGCGCATGATTTTCCAGGGCAGGGTCACCGTATTTTATGGTCTGACCGGCGGGATCAATGATTTTGTTGTAGGGCATCAGCAAAGGCAACGTATTTTTAGCCAGGGTGCTGTCGTCATAGCCCGTGCGATAAACACTGGGAGAATGATTATAGGAAACGGTGCTTTTTGTAGTTTTACAGGAGAGAAGCAGGAGAATACTTGCCGACGTCAAAAGGAATAGCCGCAGCAATTGATTCTTCCCTTCACGATGGATGGATTTCATGACCCTCAATAGTTAATGGTTTTCAAACATATTATGATAGATGATGTGGCAAGCTACAACTAAACTGTTGCGGCGACAAGAGCATTTTTGCACTGGGTTTTGATTTATTATTCCCTAACCATTGGGCATTAATCAAAAACTGAAGAAATTTGATGTCCCACTATTCCGAATTATCAGCACTTATTCTCAAATAGATCACAGACAAGACCTATATCAGGACAAAAATTATCTTCAACCTGTTGTAAGTCAGAATCGAAATAACATGAAAGTGTATCCAAAGTCGAGCTGAAATATGTCAATATTCCAGTTTGAGTCACTTTATCAGATACGTTCGCTTACATATTCAACAGGCGCTTCTATCTTGCAGCGTATTTTTCAGGCACTCAGGCTTCTTTTATTTATTTCAAAAGCAGCATCTTTTTAGTAATGCTCCCGTTCGGTGTAATAATCCGGTAAAAATAAACACCGCTGGCCATATTCGTTGCATGCCAAACAAACTCATGCCTGCCGGCACTCATCCTGGCATCCGACAACTCCGCAACAACTCTGCCAAGAACATTATAGATCAGCAACCGTACCTTCATAGCCTTCGGTAAGTTGAATACGATATTTGTACTCGGATTGAAAGGATTGGGATAGTTTTGATCAAGTTTTACCCTGGAAGGTTTCTGCGAACCAGTCACATCTTTTTGGATGGCTGTAAAAATAGAAGGATCATCTTTCACTTTGAACAGGCCATTAATGGATGAAACCCAAATATACCCGTTGGGTCCTTCGACCAGACCATTATTAAGATCCCATTTCAATGGGGAATTTGCATTGTAATACTCAACCCATTGAGAACCATTATACGCAACCAACATATATTTTGAGTATGCGTTTGCCCACAAAGTATTATTGGAATCGACGTATAAAACATTAATATAATCAAGTTCAGAATAGCTTGAATTAGGTAAAACCGGTACCTGTGTTTCAGACCAAGTACTCCCGTCAAAAGAATAAATGTATTCCCAGCCGGAACCGGCCCAAATCGTATTATTCTTGTCGACGGCTAATGAGAATACTTGCCTGTCCGGGAATGAGTGGTTATTGTTTTTGCTGATTTGCACCGTCCAGTTAGTACCGTCATACTCTACCAGCCCACCATCATTCGTACCGACTCCCCTGTCCTTCATGCCGATCCAAATGTTGTTGTTATGATCTACTGCGATCGCATCCACATTGTTGGAGGTCAGGCCGGAATTACTTGTATCATAAACGGCCCATGACTGACCGTCGTACTCAGCCAGTCCACCATATTTATGTTTGTAATAATCAGGTTGTGTACCGACCCAGATGTTATCATTCTGATCTACAGCAAGAGCCCGGACGCGATCAGATGGCAAATTCGAGTTTGTTGTGTCAAAAACCGTGAAATTTTGGCCATCATATTTAAGCACTCCCCCGTCACTCAGTCCAATCCATAAATTTCCTTTACTGTCGAATGCCACATTATTTCCAACAGCACCTTGCATTTGAACACCCGCCTTTCTTACCATCGTCGTGTCAAACTCATGGTAATTCTGTCCATCGTACATATCCAGGAAAGCATATCTGGGACCATTACTCCAGGTTGCCATCCATAACCGGTTTTGTTTGTCGAATGTTAGCCCATTGATATTGTCAGTAGGCAGACCGGTTGTCTGATTCGTTAATGTTATAAAGGATCCTGTTTTATAATGAAACAGGGCACTATGGTATGAATAGTCATTTTTGATACCTCCACCGAAAAATACACTATCACCCACCTGGCAAAAATTAGAGGTGACTGAAGTTATCTGGTTAGCCGGGTCTTCCTGGAATGTCCAGCTTGTGCCGTCATATGTTGCCAAACCATAATTGGTACCAGTGCTGGCATACAATATTCCGTTGACATAATTCAATTGATCGACCCCTAACAATCGTTCCTGGGAATTTCCGGTATTCAAATCTATCCTTTGCCATTCGCTGGAACCCGATTTATTTGAGTCATATTCATATAAAGGTCCCTGAGCTATCCAAACCACACCATTGCCGGCATCCCGGATAGCTGATACAGCAACATTTAGCTGCAACGGACAATATCCATCACTTGCAATATCCTTCCAGGCCCCGCCGGACTGGTAAAAAACATCCCCATTGGAACCTATCCACATCTGGCTACCAACAAATGCAATTTTATCGACTTCAGTAAAAGTAAAATTGTTGTAACTGCTATGAAATGTAAATGTTGAGACACTATCTCCAAAAAATTTAACAAGGCCCCTGTCAGTACCCAACCATACGGTATCTGCCTGAGTTACCATGTCATAAATCGTATTCGATGGCAGTTTTGAGTTCGATGAATTGTAGTTCGTCCAGGTAGTACCGTCAAATTTAAGTATTCCAAACCCCGATTCTGCCGCCCATAAATTCCCACTACTGTCAAAAGCTATTTTACTTATTACATTGCTCTGTATACCATAGTCTGACTTGGTATAGACTTTCCAAACCGACCCATTGTATTCCGCTATTCCCCCATTGGTAGCGTACCATTGATTTCCCGAGCTGTCAAGAGCAATTTCATGTATATAGCTATTTCCCAGACCGGTATTTTCCATTTTATATTGGGTCCAATTTGGATATTGTGTGCTACTTTGGGCCCGGACATTGGTAAGACTGGATATCGTGATCAAAAAAAAGAATACTAGAACGGTAACATATTTTTTCATGAATCCCCCCCAGGATTAAAAGTTGTCTAATCTGTTTAGATGATTACTGATCTATCGAATGGAGCAGACAAACCAATCATTCATTTTATGCACATCTATAATGTACTCCAATGTTAGACATGTATATACATAATTTTTTAAAAATATTCTATATATAAGCAGATACATTTAATATCTCATTTAATCATGATCCGATTTTACACACATTCTCTCCAACAACACGAATGATTTCCCAAAAATAATACACATACCATCGCTTGAGTCCTGGTTTACCCCTTAAGCTCAGTATTCCAAGGGTAACCGGATTCAAGTGAGTTAATACATCAAGGCGTAACCCTCTCAGCTCCAAAGAATAAAAAAACAACGATCACATCGTGTAACCCTGTCCTTGCTGAGTCGTCTTAACATTAGTTTTGATCATCATCTACATTTTAAACAAGACGACTCGCTATGAAGAATAACCTACAAACTCCCCAAACACGCTCCAAAGCGATTGCTTTTGGACTGATGTCTATTGTATTGACCCTGATTTGGATATCCGGTTGTAATACGGTTTCCTCCAACTCAAATCGACCGGGCACCATGCAGGTCAAATTAACGGATGCCCCTGCCCTTTACGACTCGGTTATGATTGACATCCAAAAAGTGGAAGTTCAAAATGTTGACAGTACCAATGGATGGGTAACCCTCAATGACTCTGCCATGGTGGTCAATTTATTGGATCTGACCAATGGGGCCTATAAGATCATCGGACAAAAACAGCTGGACCCGGGAACATATCCTCAAATCAGGCTGGTTCTTGGTCCTAATAATTATGTTGTAAAAAATGGCGTGCATGTAGCGCTGACGGTTCCCAGCGGACAACAATCGGGGCTGAAGATCAATGCCAATGCCACTATCAAGGCTGATTACACCTATACCCTGCTACTTGATTTCAACGCGGCAAAATCGATTGTCAGCACGGGTAATGGAAATATTACCGGTTCACTAATTTTGAAACCGGTGATTAAGGCTACTAATGAAGCCCAGACTGGGGCTATATCCGGAACGGCTTCACCCGCTGGTGCGAAACCGGTTATTTACGGGATTAGCGGTGCCGACACTGTCTCCACCACCTTTGCTGATACGACATCAGGTGACTTTAAGCTGGTAGGTCTGACTTCAGGATCCTATTCCGTTTCTTTTGTTCCCGCTGATACGACTTACCGGGATACTACGATAACCGGTGTTTCGGTCGTTGCCGGGCAGACACAACAACTGGGTGCGGTCAACTTCACCAAAAAATAGACAAGATGGGTCCGGTCCGAACACCGGGCCTGTTTTTATCTAAATAAATCACATAAGTCCTTATTTAACATACTTCTCTTAAGAAAATAAAAAATGAAACACCTGGACGACATCTTCATCGAAAGAAACACTCTTACAGTTGCTCACTCAATGTGGGTATAACATAACGATGAAATTGCTATTTACTCACATATTCTCTTGTGTCACGGGGTTGACCGTACTAATTATAGGTTTGACCATCACTCCGACTTTTGCGCAAATAAATAACCGACCGATTCAACATACCATTGAATTGGCCCAAAAACAGGGTATCCCTGGGCAGAGACTTGATAACCTGGTTCAACGTGCCCGCGAAAAAAACATACCGGATGAAGAAATCACTGCAATGTTACAGCCGGCCGTTGAAATGGCATCACATAACCTGCCTTTTGACCTGGTCATTCGAAAATCTTTGGAAGGAATTGCCAAGGGCGTACAACCGGCTCTGATTGTGAAGGTCGAAGAAAAGTTGCAGTCCAATGCTGTTGATGCCGATCAATTGACGGATGCATGGTTAAGAAAGCCCACGATACAAAACATGGTCGTCCGAACCGGCGAGACACAGGGAGGCGGTACATACCGAAATAAGGTCCTCACAACAATAACACGGGTTTTGTTCCAGGGAACACCACGCAAGGAACTTGGACAGTTACTCGATGACATGGCACAAAATGATGTGGCGACCCTTATGAATGCAAAACAGGCACCTACAGCTATTGGGATATTCCCTGACATGCCCACCAGTAATGATCATCCGGAGATTAGCAGGGCTCTGATCATCGAGGCTATCCGGGAACATTTTACAACGGACCAAATCCAACAATTGCCAATAGCAATGGCAAGCGGGATACAACTGGGCAGGCCAGCCGCCGAAGCACTTTCGAATATACGGAGTGAGAAAATGGATAATGGGACATATACAGCAATCGTACTTCAGGAGCTTTTCGGCGGCAATTTCAGAGGTGGTCCGTCAAATGGCATTCCCCCCGGGCTTGAGAATCCACATGCAAGAAACGCGCATGCGAACGGGAATGGACAGAACAACCGCGGCAACGGGCGAAACGGGAGACAATGAATCTCCATGCGGCCTGGAATAATCTTC
>DATFNI010000425.1:0-2420 GCA_035266485.1 Balneolales bacterium | reverse complement strand
CCAGTTTTTTCAGAACATTCACCGTACAACAGGCGAAAAGGTCTATCAGAAAGCGCAGGAGGGGGATCCGATCGCTCTTGAAATATTCGAAGAACTGGGAGTACACATCGGCAACGCGATTAACATGATTTTATATACCTATGATCCCGAGCTGGTTATTTTCGGTGGTTCGGTCAGTGGTTCATATGAATACTTTGAGGAATCAATGTGGCGACACATTCGAACCTTCGCTTACCCCAAATCCCTTGAAAAATTTCGTATTGAGGTATCGGAACTCGAAAACGGTGGGGTGCTTGGCGCGGCGGCGTTGTATTATGATTACGAAAAGGGATGATTAGAAATTGGAAATTACAAATTTTGGGACCATGTTAGCTATCATGGGCTCATGATTAAGATAAGGGGCGCTGGGCTTCCGGGAAATGACTTGGAGTGAATAACATGGCAAATTACAAAAACAACCGGGTATTTCAGGTCGTAAATGATCTCAACGCGGGCACGTGTAATACAATCTGCAGAGAGCTTTAAAGCCCTGCATTTAGTGAAGCTTGCTTAAGCGCTTTGCGATTAGCCGCCGACATCGGCCATTGTTTTCATTTTATCATACTTTCCGCAAAATCATTGAATTCTTTTAAACCACTGTTGTGCATTTTTAATATGTAACTGTGATGCCTTTAAAGCGTTTTTTCGCACAATAGCAGATCACCCTCTTCATAACCATTTTTATACTCAAGCCAGACCATATACGTCTTTCCATTTAACACTATCTGCACCGGATGTATGGCGCCCGGTATGTTTGCACCGTCGCTGAAAACAAGGTGACCTGCGTTGTCTCCGGCATCACCATAATAGCACCATTGAGTCGCATTGGCATTGCACCACACATGACCTGCATTGGGACCTTTGTCCACGATCTTTTTCCCGTTGATGTATGCGCCGAAATTTTCATCGGCTGTGAGATAATTTCTTCCGCTTGGATCGAGCCAGACATTACCACCGACAGCTATATTGACGGCATTTTTTATCACGTGCCCATCAATAAAATAAATATCACTTTGATTGAGAGTATTGCTTGCCGCCTGCATCACATTGTTGGTTTTTTTTTCATTTTCTTCCATCGTATTTGCAAATCCGAATACAGCAGCATGAGAAAAATCCATATTTGTTATCAGTCCCGAAGCAGCGGAAGGAAGTTTTATTTTTTTCCCGTCTGATGAAATAAGATCGTACTCCATCGGGTCGGTCAGCATCCCGACAATGGCATAAAATTTTGATTTATCCTTACTTTCCGTGAATCCCATTGGCACGAAGTGAGCATTACTTCCTAAAGCACTTCCTACGGCCGTCATAGGATTGACATCATCCTTGTCATAATGATACGGCCAGTCGTATCGTTTATAAGCTTCATCCAACGCAGCTTTTTGTTTTTCCACGTCATCAATGGATGTCCGCTGTACCACTTTACCATTTTCAAAGACATACGCTTCCGTTTTCCCGGATAAGTCACCGGCACCATCCTCTTTCTCCCCGGCATAAATAATGATTTTGGCCATAATTGTACTTCCTGTTACTTCATAGGAAGAATATTGGTCCTGAACCTGCTTGTAAGGCTCAGTAATGTCGGCAAAGTGAACCAGCATCTGAGTGGCAATATTGTATTTAGCAAAATCGATGGATTTGCTTGAGTTAGCAGAACTCCCGGCGGCCTGGGATCCCGCATTTTTATTGCCCGAAGTCTTATCAACGGCTTTTTCCACCTTGTGCCTGAGTTTTTTCAGGAGTTGGGCATGTGAAGTATTTACGTTCACGGCAGTCATGATCCCAACACAGACGGCTATTGAAAAGATATATTTTTTCATGGTTATCCCCTTAGTCATTACCGTTATTGTTTCGATAATTACCCTCATTGAATTCTCTTGACCTTGAAATTATCTTTCGCATAGTATCCTTTGATGATATTTCCATTCTCATCTGCTTTTGCAAGGCTGGCGGTAAAATGACCTGTAACGTAATTACTTACATCTCCGTATGCCTCTATGGTTACCGTTCCATCATAGGATTGGTAAGAACCGCCTCCAGGTCCCAGAATGGTTATGATTAGCTGACCGGGCGAGGGACCCGGCGGGTGGCCATTCTGATCGATGTTTGTATATAGGCTTTGCACGGTAGGCCCGGGGCCGCAAAAAAGCTTGATACTCAGCGAAACCTGCTCGGTGGGATTGTCCGCCGGAAATTGGGCATTGGCATCAATATCAGTGGTATTGCCATCCCGCAATTGGGCCTGGTAGAACATTTCATAATCAGCAGGGTATATGTATGTTTTTCCCTTCCCATATTGAGATCCACTAATGGTGAACCGAACAGGAGAAATGCTCTTCTGTGCCTGAAGAACCGTGGCAAAACATGCAATAGCAGTTATCAGA
>DATFNI010000424.1:0-5546 GCA_035266485.1 Balneolales bacterium | reverse complement strand
GAACCGGTGTATAATGCCATCGTATGGCAGGATCGGCGTACATCCGAATATTGTGATAAGCTAAAAGAACAGGGGCTGCTGGGAGAGATACAGGAAAAAACGGGTCTGATCATCGATTCCTATTTTTCGGGGACCAAAATCAAATGGATACTCGATCATGTGGACGGTGCCCGGGAAAGAGCAGAATCGGGGAAGCTGGCATTTGGAAATGTTGATAGCTGGCTTGTATGGAAACTGACGCAGGGTGAAAAGCATCTCACGGATGAGACCAACGCCTCCCGCACGATGCTGTTCAACATTCGCAAGCGGCAATGGGACGACGAGCTTCTTCACCTGATGGATATTCCCAAAAGCATGCTGCCGGAGGTCCACTCATCGAGTGAGGTATATGGGGCTACGAAGACCACCATCTTTGCCCATGAAGTGCCGATTGCGGGCATCGCAGGGGACCAGCAGTCTGCTTTGTTTGGCCAAATGTGCCTGCAGCCCGGTATGCTGAAAAATACCTACGGGACGGGTGCCTTCATCATGTTCAACACGGGTGACAAGCCGATTCCGTCTAAAAACAATTTGCTGACTACGATTGCCTGGCGGCGTAACGGAGTCACCCATTATGCCCTGGAGGGGAGTATCTTTATCGCCGGCGCCGTTGTGCAGTGGCTGCGTGACGGCCTGGGCATCATCAGATCCTCATCGGATATTGAAAAACTGGCAACGACAGTCAATGATAATGGGGGCGTCTATTTGGTGCCTGCTTTTGCCGGCCTCGGGGCGCCACACTGGGACCAGTTTGCCCGTGGGACCATTGTGGGATTGACGCGTGGCAGTACCTCTGGCCACATTGCCCGTGCTGCACTCGAGTCGATCGCCTTTCAGACACATGATGTGCTGAAGGCCATGGAATCGGATTCGGGCATTGAAATCAAAGAACTGCGTGTGGATGGGGGGGCAACGGTCAACGACACCCTGATGCAATTCCAATCCGATATCCTGGGGATCCCTTTGGTCCGGCCAAAGGTTTCCGAGACAACGGCTTTGGGTGCCGCGTACCTGGCAGGTCTGGCATCGGGCTTTTGGAAAGATACCGATGAGATCAAAGATCAGTGGCAGGTGGATAAGCGTTTTGAACCCCAAATGCCGGCATCTCAGGTCGACAAAATAACGTCTACCTGGCATAAGGCCGTGGAAAAATCGAAATCATGGATAGATAAATCCTGATTAATCACTATCAAACAGAGAGATTCTATGGACCGCAGTAAATTAATTCAGACTCTTAAAAATAATACAGCATACTGGGATGTATTGGTCATTGGGGGTGGTGCAACAGGGCTCGGCGTTGCTGTCGACGCTTCATCGAGGGGATACAAAACGCTGCTTCTGGAGATGCACGATTTTGCGAAGGCCACATCCAGTCGCAGCACCAAGCTGGTGCACGGGGGCGTTCGGTATCTGCAGCAGGGAGATGTGTCGCTGGTCATAGAAGCATTGCATGAAAGGGGATTGCTGATTCAAAATGCACCTCATCTGGTAAGTAACCAGGCCTTTATCGTACCCAGTTATGAATGGTGGAATGGGCCCTTTTACGGGGTCGGCATGAAGGTGTACGACTTGCTGGCGGGGAAACTGGGGCTGGGCCCATCGAAACTGCTTTCCCGGGAGGAAACAATGAAGCTGATCCCGACACTGGAGCCGGACGGGCTGCGGGGCGGAGTTATTTATTACGACGGACAGTTTGACGATTCACGGCTTGCAATCAACCTTGCACAGACCGTTTATGACCTTGGCGGCATCCCGATCAACTATATAAAAGTAACGGATCTGCTGAAGTCGAAAAACCTCATCGACGGGGTAAAGGCTCAAGACATGGAAACAGGCGACTCTTATGATATAAATGCAAGGGTCGTGATCAACGCTACGGGCATATTTGCCGACTCCATCATTCAGATGGATCAGCCGGAAACGCCCCGGCTTGTACAGCCCGCTCAAGGCGTCCACATCGTGCTTGATAAAGATTTTTTGCCGGGAGATTCGGCTATCATGGTGCCGCATACCGATGACGGTCGTGTCCTCTTTGCCGTACCCTGGCACGATAAGGTGATTGTAGGTACAACCGATACCCCGATGAAGCAAGCGGTACTTGAACCCCGGCCTCTTGATGAAGAGGTATCGTTTATCCTGAGGCATGCGGCGAAGTACATGTCCAAGGATCCGACCCGTTCGGATGTTCGCAGCGCTTTTGCCGGACTCCGGCCGCTCGTGAAACCACCCGACGCCAAGAGCACGTCGGAAATATCGCGCAGTCACCACCTGCAGGTCTCCGAGTCGGGCCTGGTGACAATTGCCGGCGGGAAATGGACGACCTATCGTAAAATGGGAGAAGATACGGTGGATCAGGCGGCTATCGTCGCCGGATTGAATGAAAGGGAATGCCAGACGTCAAATCTCAGGATCCATGGATGGCTGAAAAATGTCGATCGCACTAATCACCTGTATGTGTATGGCTCTGATTCGGTCAGCATCCGGAAAATTATTGATGAGCAACCCAATTATGCCGAAAAAATTCATGATAATCTGCCCTATATAAAGGCAGAGGTTGTGTGGGCCGTCCGGAATGAGATGGCCCGGACGGTAGAGGATGTACTTGCACGGAGGACACGGTCTTTATTGCTTGATGCACGTGCGAGTATCGAAATGGCTCCGGAAGTGGCGCGGCTGATGGCCGACGGGCTGGGGCGCGACGAACAGTGGCAAACCGACCAGGTGAATGAGTACCGGGAACTGGCACAAGGGTATATCCTAACCTGAACTCATGAGATGGTCAATGCTTATTGCTGACGGCTATTCTGTTATTTCAACTATTATCCATTTAACTCGCGGGATTATATATGCTGGAAAAATTTGTTGGTGAAGTGCTCGGTACATTCCTCCTGGTCATCCTTGGTGATGGTGTTGTGGCTAACGTACTGCTGAATAAAACAAAAGGAAACGGAGCCGGTTGGATAGTGATAACATGGGGATGGGGCATGGGCGTGTTTGTTGGCGTGTTTGCAGTTGCCTCAATCAGTGGTGCCCACATAAACCCGGCTGTGACTATAGGCCTGGCTGTGGCCGGCAAGTTCCCATGGTCGGAGGTACCTGTATACATACTGGGTCAAATGATCGGGGCTATGCTTGGAGCCGCACTCGTTTTTGTTCAATACAAGGACCATTTTAGGGAGACAGAAGACCAGGATCTCAAACTGGCTGTTTTTTGTACCGCACCTAACATACGCGACTACTTCAGCAATTTTATATCAGAAGTTGTTGGAACATTTGTCCTGATTCTTGGCGTGCTTTATATTGCCGTACCTAATGTTGGATTGGGGGCAATCAGTGCGTTGCCGGTCGCGCTGCTCGTTTTTTCCATCGGCCTCTCGCTTGGGGGAACGACAGGGTACGCGATTAACCCTGCCAGGGATCTGGGACCCCGGATCATGCATGCCCTGCTGCCGGTACACAATAAGAGGGATAGCGACTGGGCCTATTCCTGGATACCGGTATTAGGACCCATTGTCGGCGCGATCATTGCAGCCCTGGTTTATATGGCTTTGCCTTTGTGAAAAGTTTGTTGAATGGATGATCGAACGAATGTCGCAGGCCCTTCATTCAATTGATCATCCATTCAATTATCCCGTTTGTTGCCTTCCTTTCTAAAGCCAAAATCAGGGATAATAGATCTGGCTATCTATAGTTATATCCTGTAAAAGGAATGGTCATCAAGAATATTTTTCAGTGAGGAGATATCATGCCGTATCTAAAGATTCAGACAAACCAGCAGATCGCCGGGAAAGACGAGATTATAAAGAAGGCATCAGGGATGGTCGCTGCCCAATTGGGAAAGCCAGAGAAATATGTGATGGTTGCCCTCGAACCCGGTTTCAGGATGTCATTTGCAGGCAGCACCGCGCCGGCTGCGTTTCTTCAATTAAAAAGTATTGGCCTGCCCGAGTCCCGGACCAAAGAAATTTCATCCGCCCTTTGCGGGTTTCTCGAAAAGGAATTAGGAATCCCTAAAAATCGCATATACATTGTGTTTGAAGATGTGGAGCGATCGTACTGGGGATGGAATGGCAGTACATTTTAGAGCTATTTTCGGAGGCATGTCGAGTCGGTATGAGAGGGTGAAAAGTGACTGTTGTATCAGATTTATGCCGGAACTTAAATATTCTCGTACTGCGCGTTACGATGTGCGGGTTAAAAGTTTCTCAGATCATTTTAGGAAACAATGTGTCCCCCCCCCGAAGACTGACCTAACGCAGGATTGATATAGAATCGGGTTGTTGCCTGGTACACAAGACATTCTTAACCGGCAGAATGAATCCTGAAATAACGAGTTCACCCCATCTATTAACTGCTTACCCAGGGACACGTTGGTATATGTAAATCTATATATTAATATACATTTGATATAAAGTTTTACCCCCTAACAATACCCCCAAAAATTATGATTAATCATTACAAAGAGATTACTAAATGGAGCCTGGTTACGGCTTTTGTCGTAATGCTCTCCGGGTGTGGACTAATAAATAAAAGTCACAACAGCACCCAGAAACAGGTTAATGTCTATATGAAGACCAATGCGTCTGCCAAAACATATTCCAATCCAAATGGTTTGTCAGAGGTATCACAGACATCAACGCCTGATTCAACCCTCAAGCTGACGAGTGTTTCTATGCATGTTAAAGCGATGATGTTGAAAGGAACCATGATTGACACGACCAGCGGCGTCCAGGATTCGATGTCGCATGGTGATGATGATATGTGGGATCATTACAAGGCGAATGCGATTAATTTCAGTCAAAAGAATTTTGTGGTGAATTTGCCACTTAATCAGGATAGCGTGATGATTTCGACCAGCCAGGTTCCGAGTGGAAAATATTATGGCTTGTTTATGCACATCAGCAGACCAGATTCAGCAGATTCGGCTAAATTTCCTGATTTCGTTTCCGGATCATCCTGGAAGGACCGATATTCCCTGATTGTCAAAGGAACCTATAATGGCCAGGATTTCGTCTACAAATCACATCGCAATTTTATCATTGGTATGCCCATCGTTCCACCGGTGACGGTTTCCGATTCAACTGCCAGTGTGAATGTTAAGTTGTTGGTGAATACCTCTCAATGGTTCATCAACCCGTGGACAGGCAAGGCGATTGATCCTGCCGATTCCACCAAATTCCGTATGATCGACTGGACGATCATGAGATCATTTATAGCCCATTGCGGTGAACATGATTATGAGTATGAAGGCGGTTTCGGCGGATGGGGCCATCATCATCACTAATATTTCTGGTAAATAATTCACTTTTATTTCTTGTTCCAAAACCCCGTGTCAAAAGGCACGGGGTTTTTTTAATCAAGAGTCTGGCATATCTACTCTTATGGTATTGAATTAGGGGGAATATGATGAGCTTCGTCAGATAGTTCACCTTTCTATACGGCTATTCATCTCAATCGGGGGAAAAACTCACCCGTCAGTACGATATATCCCTCTGCAAGGCAGCTTT
>DATFNI010000423.1:0-9179 GCA_035266485.1 Balneolales bacterium | reverse complement strand
CCAATTGCCGATTGTGCCCGCTATGACGAACTCCGCAAGGAGGTGTGCCATGCAACGGCATGAATTATTGGAGACCTTCCGGCACCTCAAGCTTTTTGGAATGGCAGGGGCTTATGATGAAGTTGTCGTTCAAGGAATAAGACGTAATCATACGGTTGATGAAATCCTTGCCAGCCTCTGCAGAACGGAGGTGGCGGAACGAAAAATACGGTCTATCCGTTACCAAATAGGCCTTGCCCGGTTCCCAGCCCATAAGGACCTGGACACTTTTAAGTTTGCCGAGTCTCAGGCAAACGAGCCTTTGATACGGGATCTTTATGCCGGACACTTTCTGGAAAATGCTCATAATCTGATCCTGGTCGGTGGAACAGGGACAGGGAAAACACATCTGGCGATTGCCATAGCATCCCACTGTATTAGGCAAGGAAAACGGGGTAAATTCTTTAGCGTGATCGATCTCGTCAACAAACTGGAGCAGGAAAAACATATAGGTAAGGCAGGGGCCTTGGCTGGCCGTCTTGCCAACGTCGATCTGATCGTACTGGATGAGCTTGGTTATCTGCCATTTTCACAAACTGGCGGTTCATTACTCTTTCATCTGATCAGCACGCTTTACGAACGAACTTCGGTGATAGTGACTACCAATCTAAACTTCGGGGAGTGGCCGCAAGTATTCGGGGATGCCAAGATGACAACTGCTTTACTGGATCGGCTCACCCATTATTGCGACATCGTTGAAACCGGTAATGAAAGCTGGAGGTTGAAGAATAGAAAGTGAATATTTTTTTTGACTTGAGGGGGGTCATTTTTGGACGCTGATTGACAGCTGTCATGCACCGGCTGACCGCCTCCTACCGGGTTCTCCTTAATTACTGCGAGAACTACCGCTTTCCGCTGATCCCGGATGAAGACACCCCGCTTGATGACAACGAATGGTGGATGAACCGCTTCGGCAACGATCCTTTATGGGGGAAAAACGGGGATTAATAAATACAAGGATAACGCGTCTGTCAACCAGGTTAGAAACCGATCGCTTGTGAACAATAGGCAACAAAACCTGCAGATGATTCGTTACTTGTGGCGTCGAAAAGGTCCTCTTCCCATCATCTCACAGCAAACTTCCGGGAGGTGCCGGAGCAGCGACTGTAACCACCCAGGAATGATCAGCTGTAAGTTTATTGCCGGCCAGATCGGTAACGGCGTTGGTTATGGTGACCACATATTCATATGCTGCGGCCAGAGCCGTTTCCGGGATAAACTTAGCCGTTCTGATACTGACATCATAACTGACTGTCCCCGACACACTTTTCCCTCCCGCTACCCATTCTTCGACCTTAAATGAATTAGAATCGATCGTTGCCGGGGCCATACCTTCATCAAAGATAACCTTAATACCATTGGCTTGAATTTCTGCCGAAGCGACATTGCCGTCGACAGCCGGATCGGGATAATATGATTCAACCGTGGGTGGGGTTGTGTCATCTGCGGGTGTAGCCCCACCTCCCCTACCTTCCACACCGCTACCACAACCTGCCAATAACAATAGGATCGCGGTAACCCGAAGTAATAATACAAGGATTCTCATGGCTTCGGATCTACCTATTCTTAATAGTCATTGGCTTCAATTATCAGTTCACCCTGATCCATATCAATGGAATATGTAGACACTCTGCTCATATCGATCCGCTCACCGGAGTCGAGTTCGATTAGCGTCAATTTGGCATTTTCGGGCAACTTTTCCCTGTTCCAGCTCAATATAATTGTTTTGCCGGTGGTAGCGGCAATATCAATCCGCCATTCCAGCAAGGTTCCAGAGCCAATGGCTCTTATATCACGCCACAGGGTTGCCTCATCATTGACAAAAGCAGCCTGGAGTTGCCCGGAAAGTAAGGCAGGGACGTCATATAAACCATCCACATCGTCTGTGGCATCCGGATGTTGACCGAAGGTCAATCTGCTCGTAGCGTTTCCAGAAGATATCGTCAGGCTGGCCTGCCAATCCTCTGCCGCAAAGGAGGAGACGGCCACCGAAACCAGGATACAGGGAACCAACAGCAGAGATGATATAGTTGTTTTCATCTGAATCGTCCTCATATTAGGGCTGATTAATAATCAGCCTGTAACTTGCATCGTCACGAATCACATAAACCCAATAACCTATCCAGGGGGTCAAGGTCGCCTCGGGGTCACCGCCGACACTTTCAAATGCGTAGGATGAGCCCCAGTCGGAGCCAAGATAGGTGTAAATGCTGTTTATCAGCCATTTGTTACCACAGGCCTGCGCCCAGCTGACCGGTTGTTCATTGCCGCGTTGAACCAGGACATCCTTCAACTGGATATGACTGTTGTATGGATTGCTGATGATGTTCCAACCGGGGCTCAAATCAACCATGGTACTCGAATCGGCTATCTCGGGATTACCGGTCAGATCAGGAAGGGTGGCATTTTCCTCCCGGATGACGAAATACCCCCTGCCGTTGTCTGGTGAAGCAGTGCCGGCTAGTTCTTCAAAAAATCCGTTGTTGACATCGGTTGTCACCCCATTGGAGGTCCATTGATAGATGGAACTGCTTGCAAACAACTCTGGTCCCTGGCCGCCCGCGGTATCCCTGGCAATTCCCAGCATATTGGGGCCGTTCAGCAGCTCCACTACCGGGCCGACCAGTTCGCCGAATTCGGGGTATCGATAAACGATATTGCCCCCTTCATCCAGAGCCTCGTAGTGGAATTCGTGGCCTGGTTCCGGGCCAAGTTTCAGACCTAGTGAATAGAGCGCCCCATCCCCCAAGTTACCACGGTCAAGGGCCATGTCAAGAGGATGGCCGTTCAGCCACAACCTCACCCTGGCCAGGGATTTGCCGAGGGTATCCTTGGCCACGATCTCGAACAGGTAGTCAAGATCGGCCCTAGGTTTGCCGTTATCCCTGTCCTTATTGGAGTGTTTGTCGCCATAATCGCTCCGCTTGATACCGCTGTCGTCAATATCGGTCGGCGGAATGGTCAGTCCATCCGGGATAGGAGTTCCATCCAACGGGAAGGCGTCATCGATATCCAAGATGCCGTCATTATCGTCATCGATATCGTATTTATTAGCCTGCCCATCGTTATCGACATCGCTGTCAAGAACCAGTCCGGTTGTCGAATCCAGAGAGTTCATGCCGGGGTTCCAGAAATCAGGATAGCCATCCCGGTCGTTGTCCACGCTGGCGGCAGGATCACTCGGGAAAGCGTCAATACAGTCCGCATAGCTATCACCGTCAGTATCGGTATCGGCTACCCCGCATCCGCAAACACCAATCGCGATTTTGGCTGGATCTGCATCACATTGATCACCGTTATCACCGGTGCCGTCACCATCACTATCGGCATACTCGGCAGGGTCATTAGGGAAGATGTCCGAATTATCACCTACCCCATCCCCATCGGCATCGGCCCATTCGAACCCGCTACCGGGGAAAGCATCCAGGCAATCGATGATACCATCACCATCTGTATCGTTGTCGGAATAGGCACAGCCGCATACTCCCGGAGCGGTTTTGGCGGAATTATCGGGGCAGATATCGCATCCGTCCGGGACATTATCCCCGTCGGAGTCAATGTTATCGTCAGCACCAAGGCACTTGTCATCCAACAGATCTCGTAGTCCATCAGCATCTGTATCAAGACTAAAGTTGTTTAGATCATAGAAATAGGCTGCACCGGTGACAACTCCGAAATCTAAGTATGCGCTAGGAGTGCCTACGACAACATTGTTACCTGAAATAGACACTGAATTACCAAATTTATACCCTATCAATGCATCACTTGCCGAAATTTGAAGTTGCTCAACCCATGATCCCCCATCATACTGGTATAGATAGGCTGAACCCTCATTACCATCAACAAGATCATCCAAATATGCGCCAATAAGGATTTTGTTACCAGAAATTGAAAGTGAATTACCAAACAGGTCTAAAGATTCCCCATTGCCAGCTACAATCTTTTGTTGGAAAACCCATAATGCACCGTTAAAGTTAAAGACATATACCGATCCGGAGTCAACAGCAGTGTCATCATCTCTGGGAGCTCCGATGATGACTTTATCCCCTTCTATATAAACACTATTCCCAAACAAGTCGCTACCTTCACCATCCGGAGCCGACAATTTCTGCACCTCCGCCCAGGAATTACTCTCATTATGAAAAACATATGCAGCCCCTGGATAACTCCCAAAATAACCCACACCATCATCTCCGCTGGCCCCAACCACTGCATAATCACCAGATATTGAGACTGACACGCCAAATTTATTGTTTTCTGCTCCATCACTGGCAACAAGCTTTTGCTTTTCCATCCAAAAATTCCCATCGAAACTATATATATATGCAGCACCGGAACCAGTACCATTATCATTATCGCGGGGAGCCCCGCAGATGAGTTTATTGCCAGAAATTGATACGGAATGACCAAAGCGATCAAACTTTACTCCGTCAGAAGAAACAAGCTTCTGCCTCTCATACCAGCGAACCCCATCATTATGAAAAACATAGGCCGCGCCTGTGTATTGATCGTCTCTACTTGCGCCGACTACTGCATAATTCCCGAAAACAGATACAGAGTTACCGAAACCGTCTCCAGACTCACCATCACTGGCGAGCAGTTTCTGATGTTCTTGCCATAAGGATCCATCAAACCGATAGACATAAACCGCACCGGCTTTGGAACCATTATCGTTATCGTAGTGAACTCCTATAAAAGCATAGTTTCCGGAAATTGATACGGATATTCCAAATTCGCCACCCGTCTGGCTACCAATTACTTTTTGCTCCAGCTGGCACAAATCGCCAATCCCATTGCTATCAAGGTCTATCTGATCTTCATTAGCAAGAGCGGGACAATTATCCATGTCACCACAAACACTATCACCATCAAGATCATTCAAAGGGTCTTCGGGGCAGAGATCAACCCTATCGGCAATGCCATCCCCGTCCCTATCAATGCTTTCTAAAGGATCAAAAGGGAAAGCATCGCATCCATCAGGGACTCCATCTTCGTCACTGTCCTGTCTATCATTAAAACCTGGGCAGATATCCAGATCACCACAGATCCCATCACCATCAGCATCGTTGAGGACATCTCTGGGACAGGGATCATAACAATCCCCCACTCCGTCCAGATCTGTAGAATCGAAATTATCATCCAGCCCGGGACACTGATCAACATCGTCGCATACCCCGTCACCGTCAGTGTCATTCAGGGTATCATTCGGACATGAATCAAGATTCCCGCAGATTCCATCATTATCAGCATCGTTTTGGGCATCGTAGGGACAAGTATCAAGATCGCCGCAAATAGTGTCACCATCAGCATCATTCTCAGCATCGTTGGGGCACAAGTCACAAAGATCACCTAAGCTGTCACCATCTACGTCGGACTGGTCTGCATTAGCCACGGTAGGGCAATTGTCAAGGCCTCCGCAGATTCCATCCATGTCAGCGTCATTCAATGGATCAAAGGGGCAGGGATCGCTATTATTACCGATCAGGTCACCATCGCTGTCAATAGTTTCCTGGCTATCATCAGGAAAGGCATCGCAACCATCCGGAATCCCGTCAGCATCGCTGTCCAGGTTGTCATCGAAACCTGGGCAGATATCAACAGCGCCACAGACACCATCGCCATCGGCGTCATTCAGGAAATCATTCGGGCAGGCATCCTGACCGTCACATACTCCGTCATAGTCCGAATCGTTAAGAGGGTCGAATGGACAGAAATCAAAACAATCCACCATCCCATCGCCGTCTGTATCTAAAAGATCATCCTGCCCCTGACAATAATCAAACCTATCAGGCACGGTATCTGAGTCACTGTCTCGAGTAAGTTCCCTTATTATATAAACAGACCCTCTAATATCATCATCTTCAGCGCCAACAAATAGATTATCCCCGGATAGAGAAAGAGCCGAGCCGAAGGCCTTACTTTTAAGGATATCGATATCACTGGGATCAATCAGATACGGTCCTCTCCATGTATTGTTAACCCTGTAATACGTGTAAAGTCTTCCGATATAATAATTTCCTAGTTCACGACATGTTGGGTCAGCGACTATTGCATAATTTCCAGAAATCAATACTGAGCCGATTTCTGTATTTCCAGTCGGCAAGGGACTCAGATCTTTTTCTATAATCCATGAAGCTCCATCAAATCGGAAAACTTTTGACGGCTGAGAAGCCCCCGCCCCAACCAGACAATAATCCCCAGATAGCGACACAGCTTGACCGAATTTCTGGTTGGCAACAGCATTGCCATAGAGTTTTTGCGCTTCGCTCCATGTTTCTCCATTATATTCAAAGACATAGGCAGATCCGTTATCTATTGTGACGTCACTATCCCTAGGAGAACCGATAATAACCCGGTTGGCATGAATAGACACTGAAAAGCCAAAACTATCGCCAACATCGCCATCGCTTGGTATTAGTTTTTGCTGTTCCACCCAATTAATACCGTCAAAATAAAAAACGTAGGCGGCACCAGGCAATGTAGAATAACTCCCGCGACCTAGCGCTCCAATTATGGCATAATTGTCTGATATCGATATAGCTGAACCGAACCAAGTCCTGCCCCCTGCATCACTGGCAGTAAGCTTTTGGTGCTGCACCCATGAATCACCATCCAAACGAAACACATATGCAGCACCTACTGAACCATTATCCCCATCAGCTCCTACAAAAACATATTCCCCCGCAATTGATACTGCATTTCCAAAATGTTGATATGCTGCAGGGTCATTTGGGAATAACTTCTGTTTTATTACCCAGGTTGTTCCATTAAAGAAATAGATATAAGAAGATCCTGACTCGGTTCCGTTTGAGTTATCATTCGGGGTTCCTATAACAGCATAATTTCCTGATACAGCTACCGAAGAGCCAAAATCAGAAGTAGATCCTCCAATATCTTCCGGCTGAGACTTCAATTCGTTATATAAATCACAAGCATCACCTACACCATCCAGATCAAAGTCTTCTTGTAAAGGATTGTTGTCACGTGGGCAGTTATCCACATTTGCGCAAAGCCCATCACTATCATCATCATCTAGGGCATCAAACGGGCATGGATCTCCGTTATCCCCAACTCCATCATTATCACTGTCTATATTTTCAGATGGATCATTTACAAAAGCATCACAACCATCGGGCACACCATCATTATCGGCATCAATGTTGTCGTCATAACCTACGCAGACATCAACGCCCCGACAGACTCCGTCTCCATCCATATCATTATAGGAATCATTTGGGCAGGAATCTGAATTATCCCCTATACCATCCCCATCGCTATCAACTGTTTCAGCCGAGTAATGCGGAAAAGCGTCACAGAAATCAGCAACAGTATCACCGTCTGAATCAAGGTTGTCGTCACCGCCTGGACAGACATCAACATCCCCACATACACCATCACCGTCGTTATCGTTGAATGGATCATTGGGACAAGGATCGCAAACATCACCAACCTCATCACTATCGATATCTGATTGGGATAAATTGGAATCATTGGCGCAGTTATCGAAAACATTTACCACTCCATCGCCATCGAAATCATTCATATAGCCCGGGTAAATATAAGATGCCCCTGAGTATGAACCATTGTAATTATCCCTTTCCAACCCAACAATAGCATTATTGCCCGATATGCATACAGTCTGTCCAAAATAATCATTGGCAGCACCATCACTTACGAGCAGTTTTTGCACCTGACTCCAGGAGTTGCCATCATAGCGGAAAATATAAGCTGATCCGGAATTACTGCCTTTGTCGTCATCGTAGTACGCTCCGACTATTGCGTAATCTCCCGAGATAGACACTGACACACCAAAAAAATCCGCGGAAACTCCATCGCTTGCAGTAAGTTTTTGCTGCTCCCCCCAAGACGTACCATCATATTTAAATATATACGCTGACCCTGAACCACTGCCATTATCGTCATCTCCATTAGCCCCAATAATTGCATGTTCTTCGGAGATAGATACACTTCGCCCAAATTGATCAGAGCTTGCCCCATCACTTGCCGTCAGCTTTTGCTGCTCCACCCATGATGACCCATCATAGTAAAAAATGTAGGCCGAACCTGACGCGCTGCCTTTATCGTCATCCTGGTAGGCGCCGACAATGGCGAAGTTGCCGGAAATTGACACCGACTGGCCAAAATAATCAGAAGCAGCGCCATCACTGGCCAAAAGTTTCTGCTGCTCTACCCATGAGGTTCCATCGTAATGAAATATATAGGCAGAACCTGACGCACTTCCTTTATCGTCATCCTGGTAGGCGCCGACAATGGCGAAGTTGCCGGAAATTGACACCGACTGGCCAAAATAATCAGAAGCAGCGCCATCACTGGCCAAAAGTTTCTGCTGCTCTATCCATGAGGTTCCATCGTAGTGAAATATATAGGCAGAACCGGAATCAGAACCATTGTCAGAAACTTGGTATGCTCCAATTATTGCATAATCACCCGAGACAGCTACTGAATGACCGAAATAGTCGTAACTAGAGCCATCGCTGGCCAGGAGTTTCTGCTCGACAGGAAGTGCAAATGAAATCGAAGGTAAAAGAACTAGCAGGACAACACAGAACAGTTTGAGTAACAGTCTTCTCACTTCTCCCCCCTTTAAGGCAAAAATCCGAAGTAGGCCCCGATTATTAATACTATTTGATAGAAGCATAAACTAACAACAAATTACCACCACTGTCAATGAGGGATATCCCGATTGAATCAAATGCAGGGAGTTGTTAAAGTACGGCCGATTTATCTGGAGTGCCTGGAGGAAGCTGTTTTACTTCGCCTGTTCACAAAAGCATTAACAAAGGCCGCAAATAGGAAAAGGGGATGACCTTTAGAGATCATCCCCTTTTAGTCGGACATAAAAAACTGTTGTCTTGATCAGAAGCTCTTGTCGATCTCAACTTCGGCACGGTCCCTTAAAAATGCAATCCAATCGCCCAGGATATCATTCTTGTTCTCCGCAAAGAGCTCTTTGCGGATCTCATCCTTCGGATGGGGATGGGGTCATCCATTAAAAGGCCCTTGTCAAGAGATAGTCTTCTCCCTTGGGATGGGGAAACCATTTTCCCATCTTGGGAAGGTTAATACTTGTCGAGTTCTCCGTCATAGTGATCAAGGCTTCTTTTCCTGCACCCGGTATT
>DATFNI010000422.1:0-4758 GCA_035266485.1 Balneolales bacterium | reverse complement strand
TCATGTAGGTGGCGTAAGTGAGGATCAGTCCCCAGCCGGCGCCCGTATCCCACGCGTTCTGGGTGAGCGCCTCCAGCCACACGCGCGGGTTGCCCAGCATCTTCCAGTCGGGCGTGAACAGGTACTTGATGCCGTCGAGACTGTTGGGCAGCGAGACGGCACGAAACATCGATAGGATCAGGATGAGCGCGAGCAGCGGGATCAGTATCGTATTGACACGTTCGATGGTACGGATTCCGTGCGCCACCACATAGCCGGCGCCGAAGATCGCCACGGCGTTGAAGAAGACCGGCATCCAGGATCCCTGAAAATGGCTCCATATCGTCTGGGCGGCCTGCAGGTTCTGGGGCAGCGGCTGGACCGTCGATTCAAAGAAATAGTAGATGCACCAGCCGTTGACCACGCTGTAGTAAAACATGATAGCCGTGGCCACAAAACCGACAAAGGCACCCATCCAGGCATACTGATCGGTGGCGGTAACCATGAAGGAGCCGATCGTCCCCTTCCGGCCGTTGCGCCCGATGGCGTATTCCGCGATGATGAGCGGGATCGACCACATAAACAGGAAGACGACCCACGCGATGAGAAAGGCTCCTGCCCCATCCGGACCACCATTCTGGGCCGCTATGCGCGGGAACCGCCAGATGTTGCCCGTTCCGATCGCGATGCCGAGAACGCTTAGAATCAATCCCCATCTCGAAGTAAAAAAATCTTGTTGCCCGGATTTCTTCGCCATATCACAAATAATTTTTCAGTGAATGCCCCGGACACATCTTTCCGACATCCCGGGGTGAGTCTTCGACAGGCCGGCGGAACCGTCTATCCCGTTCGCCTGCAACAGATCCAAAAGTATAAAAATGGAATTAAACCACCGAATTACGTTCGTCAAAGTAACACACGACGGATTTCATACCAAATTATCCGGAATATAATAAAGGGATGGATTATTGTAATGTGGAATTGGACGATTGCCGCGGATTGAATAGTGAAATAAAAGAAAAAAGGAAGGGAAAAGGCGCTTGAATAAAATTGATGCTGAAATTATAGCTTGTCGATGCCGGTTACCTATTGCATCGTCTGTCATAGTTGCATGTTTTTTGTAACGATGACAGGCCTGCCCACGCCGGAGCGACGCCGAACGTGGGCAATCCGGCAGCCATCTTGAGAAGGTGCGCGAAATGCCGGGAAAACATCCCCGTAAAGCTCCAGGCTCGTTGCAAATTAGTGAGGGACCGTTATCGGCAAACAGTAAAATAAGCCCTGCAAGTTACGGTGAGTTTGATATGAGTCACCCGTTATTCCCGGCCCCGATCGGGAAACTCCGTGAGATACGAGCTTCTGCACCTGGCAGAATTGATGATGCTGCGGGAAATAGTGGCAGGCGAGCAGGTCCTTATATCGAGCTGACGTTAAGGTATGTCATTGTGAGGAAACTCTTTAGGGCGATGTGGTCCCGAATGATCACGACTTCGCTGCGCTCCTCCTATTGACAGCCATGGGCAATGGCCCGGGTTACAAACGTGGACCACTATTGCAAAACTCCGATGGCCACTTATTTATCTTCTTTCCTACGGCAAATGATCAATTAATTAATGCGCGCACTTAAAAAAAATTTTTATTTCCGGCATTTATGTTCTTTATTATAACGGTAGTACGGAAAGTTGGCCATAAGCCATTTTTATTGGTAACGAAAAGGCCATAAACGTGATGGTTTGCTGTTTACCGACAAACCGGAATGCGCTGATGATTTAGCGGTTGACTATTCAAAAAGTTCAATGTTGTCGGGCTTGCAAACGTTATCTGTTTCTTATTAATTCTATTCGTCCCCCCCTCTCTGAGGGAATTTTAGGACCATGTATAAAAAATATCTGATAGCGGCTGGTTTATTTGTTCTGGTATTGGTTGTCTGGCTGGCCATGGGCTCCAGCGACAAAAAGTCGAATGACATTTTAGTTAGCCCCACGAGGGGAACCTTTAATGTGAATATTACGACAACCGGAGAATTGAAAGCCAAAAATTCCGTGAAGATTTCCGGTCCACAGGGGGCCTATCAATTCCAGGTGTACAATATAAAGATTCAGAAACTGGTGCCCGAAGGAACCGTAGTTAAAAAGGGAGATTTCGTCGCCCAGCTCGATCGATCGGAGATTACGGGCAAACTACAGGATGCTAAGCTCGAATTACAAAAAGTACAGTCTCAGTTTGAACAGGCCCAACTGGACAGTACCCTTAAATTGACACAAGCCCGAAATGACCTGGTCAATTTGAAATATAGTGCAGCGGAGAAAGAAATTACCGTTGAACAATCCAAATTTGAATCACCCGCAGTTCAACGGCAGACCAGGATTGATTATGACAAGGCAAAACGCAAGTACAATCAGGCAAAGGAAAATTATAAAACCAAAGTCAAACAAGCGGAAGCCAAGCTCAGTGAGATAAACGCTGAACTTGAAAAAAGGAAAAACGACTTACAGCGGCTCCAGCAGGTTATGAAGAAATTTACGATCACGGCTCCCGATAACGGAATGGTCATTTATAGACGAACCTGGAACGGTACCAAAATCAAACAGGGAAGTTCCATAAGCTCATGGGATCCGGAGGTTGCCGAGCTGCCCGATTTTAGTGTAATGGAATCGGTGACCTATGTGAATGAGGTCGATATTCAAAAAGTAAAATTGCATCAGGCTGTGGATATCGGTCTGGATGCCATGCCCGACAAGCACCTGAGTGGGACCATAACCCACGTGGCTAATATCGGGGAACAGCGGCCCAACTCCGACTCGAAGGTATTTGAAGTGGTTATCCAGATCAACAAATCGGATACGACGCTGCGGCCGGCTATGACAACCAGCAATGTCATTCATATTAAATCATTGCCTAATGTACTTTACGTTCCTCTCGAGGCCATCCACGCCCGGGATTCCCTGAATTTCGTATTCAAGAAAAGCGGACTCGAAACGGTCATGCAGCAGGTCAAGCTGGGCATGATGAATGAAACGGATATCGTGATTAAAAAAGGCCTCTCATCGAAAAGCAGAGTCTATTTGTCGATGCCTGAGGATACAACCGGTATCCCGAAAGTCTACCTGGACAAACCTTTAGCCTCCCGGTAATGTCAATCGAGAGTAGTGAGTAGTGAGAAAAACAGGACAGAGAACAATTCCCCACCAACTATCAACAACGAACAACAACTAACCTGCGCCCAACCCCCGTGTTTTCCATCATTCTATATAACGTTGACATTGCGCTCGAAGCTATACGGCAAAACAAATTCCGTTCTTTTCTGACCTCCCTCGGAATCATCTTCGGTGTCGCCTCTGTCATAGCCATGCTGGCGATCGGGCGGGGAGCGCAAAATGAGGTACTAAAACAGTTGAAGCTGCTCGGTGCCAATAATGTGATCATTCAGCCCCTGGTCAAACAAAAAGAAGGCAAGGTAGAGGATGAAACCAGCGCACAAAAACAAAATAAGAGGTTTTCGCCCGGCCTGACGCTTCAGGATATGTACGACATAAAGAAAGAGATTCCCCATGTGAATTATGTGTGCCCTGAAATTGTGTTTGAAACCTCCTTTATTCGCTCCGGGCGGATACGATCCGGGAAGCTGGTGGGAGTCAATAAACAATATTTTAATATCAATAATTTTGAACTGCTGGAAGGCAACAACTTCTCGGATTTGCAGATCAAAGACGCTGAACCGGTGTGTATCATAGGAAACGATATCAAAGCCAAATTTTTTGCCGGTGAAAACCCGGTCGGGAAAAGCATCAAAACCGGCGACCTGTGGCTTCGTGTGATCGGGGTACTGAAAAGGCGGTTTATCTCCTCTAAAAATATTGAAAACCTCGGGATCCGGAATTATAACCTGGATATTTATACTCCGGCCACCACGATGTTGATGCGTTTTAAAAACCGCGCCCTGGTCACAACCCAGGATATAGAAAAGGCGGCCAAACAAAGAAGTGCCAGCAGCAATAACGGCAACGGGAATTCCAATTCCGGTCAAACGGTCAATCACAACCAGGTCGATAAACTCATTGTACAGGTATCGGACAACAAATACAGCGGGTCCATTGCAGATATCGTACGGCGGATGCTCAAACGGCGGCATAACGGCGTGGTGGATTTTGAAGTCATCGTTCCCGAGCAGCTGCTTCAGCAGGAAGAACGAACCAAACGAATTTTCAATATTGTCCTCTCGTCCATTGCCTCTATATCGCTCATTGTTGGGGGTATCGGGATTATGAATATCATGCTGGCTTCGGTCGTGGAACGATACCGGGAAATCGGTGTACGCCGAGCTATCGGAGCTCATAAACGGGATATCCAGCTGCAATTTTTGGCCGAGGCTTTGGCAATCTGCATCAGTGGCGGTATCGCGGGAACGATTTTAGGGATCAGCTTCAGCTTTATCATCGAACACACAGCCGGCATTCAGACCATCGTAACATTGAGCTCTATTGCTATTTCTTTCGGGGTGGCCATGGCTATCGGTGTTATTTTTGGATACTTCCCGGCCCGCAGAGCCGCTGAACAAGACCCGGTATATGCGCTGAGGTATGAGTAGTTGTTAGTTGTTAGTTGTTAGTTGTTAGTTGTTAGTTGTTAGTTGTTAGTTGTTAGTTGTTAGTTGTTAGTTGTTAGGCAAATAAGTTATTAATTAACCTGAACTCGGGATAAGAAGAAGTATAAAAAAAGGAGGTTATTTCGTATCTTAAGTTTATACCTAACAATAAGATATAACGAAATAAAACCTCC
>DATFNI010000421.1:0-3164 GCA_035266485.1 Balneolales bacterium | reverse complement strand
GCTCCCGGTACATCGCCTGAAAGAGGGTTGCCCCGGTCAAAGCAAAAGAATTGACTCCGCCCTGACTCCAGTTTGAGTAAGCTGCCTGGTTTCCATTTAATGCACCAACAAAATGCAGATGCCAATCTTTGAGTGAATCGGGGATCTGAGGCAGCCTGGCCTGAGCGTTTGATGACTGATAGGTTATCAGGGTGAACATACAAATGACAAATCCCCAAAGTAACCCTTTTGAACAGAAACCCATTCTGCTTTTTCCCATGATAGTCATAAATCTAAATAATTTTAGTTGATTGAATTGTCACAAATAAAACGGACACAGAAAATACAAACCTTGTATGCCCTTCATCCCAGATAAGAGTAAACCCCACCTTACGGGCAGTAGAAACTAATGGAATCAGTTACTAAGTTCCAGTACTACCTGATCCGGTTGTTCCAGCTCAGCTAGCTTCACTGTAACATGTTCATTTAGTTTGGATGGAATGCGCAACCCCACATACTGCGCCTCAACCGGGTATGTGCGGTGTCCTCGATCAATGAGTACAGCCAGCATAAGACGTGAAGGTTCCCCGTTATCGAACAATTTGTGAAGGGCCTGGTAAATTGTCCGTCCGGTGAAGATCACATCATCTACCAGTACGACATTCTTACCATCCAACGTCGAGATGTTCTCAGAGTCATCCTGCTTGTCGTTGATACCCAACTTATAGCTTTTGACGGGACTTTTGATGATCTCGGCGAGATATTCACTCAGTCTCCGGGCGAGGCCGAATCCTCGTTCGTCAATGCCTAATAAAATGATCTCTGAGTCATAGCCAGTGTGCTCAAACACCTGATAAGCGATTCTTTTAAGAGTTCGCTCCATGCGTTTGGCACTCATTAATTCAACTGTATTTTTTGAGGAAGTAGGGATCACAGATCGGTGATTTATCTTTGGAACATTGCTTTTATACTACCCCAGGTTCTGCGTATAGCCGTTGTGGTATAATCAACTTCAGCCTGGGCACTCTGCTCTGAGTTGTCCTTAAAGATAATATTTAATTGGTAAACAACCGGCTCCGAACCGGTACTTGTCTTGTAGATGGTTTTATCGATATAACTATACTTCAAATCGCCCGATCCGGTCGTCTGTTGACCGGGCTGAATGTCGGTTAATTTTATGAATGATGCATCCCGTACAAGCTTTCTCTCCAATTCAAAATGGTCGACTTCATCCACGTTACTTACGACCCACTGTACTAAAATCTCGGTACGCGACTGATCAGGTATTGAGGCATGGAAATCCTGGATAATACCGTTGGACGCGGCAATTGTCATCAAAGCTATCGAAAACAGGAGTAATAATTTTAAATTTCGTAGAATCATGACCGGTGACCGGATGAGCCGGGAAAACTATTTTTTTTTGTTCTGTAGCTTTAAAATCCTCTCTCAGAGCGTTAAATTCTTATAGACGTTCCTGTTATCGTCTGTATAATACCATTTCCTGAAGAAAAATCACACTACCTAATATTTTCAGGACTTAAAATTAATAAAAATAAACATTGAAAGAGACGATGGCTGCTTCAAATAAATTAGAAATTATCTTGATATCGATGGCATCCTTTGCCACTGGTCTTGCGGTTGGAATGCTAATGGCCCCCAAATCCGGCAGAGAAAGCCGGGAATGGTTGCAGGACCAGGCAGATCAGGCCGTCGACTGGCTGGATGAAAAAGGCCACGAAGCCGTTCACAATACAAGTGAAAAACTCCGCCAGGTTAAGGAAACCATACCGGATTTATACTCCGCCACTGAAGATTTAGATCTTGACGACGACGATTTACTGACCGAGAGTCATGCATGAAGGGCTCCTGCAATTTATATGGGCCAATCTGTATTTCCGTCAGGAAAATCTCTCAACGACGGATCGTCAGCCACTGGTAATTCTCAATCCGGGGCGTACGAACGATGGTGATGGCCCTGACTTTAAGCAGGCTTCGATACGGTTGGATGACCTTGTCTTTCACGGAGATATCGAAATCCACCTGGAGTCAGGTGGCTGGTACAGCCATCGCCATCACGAAGATACCCGCTACGACAAAGTAATCTTACATGTCGTATTGGATGATCACGACCTGGTTGAGGCGCGCCGATCCGACCGGACAATCATCCCCACACTTGTACTAAAGCCATACATCAGCGAAAAAACCTCGGTTCTTTTTCGGAAGAGCAGAAAAAAAACGACACTGGCCTGTGCCGGCCTTATCAAAGATGTAAAACATGAAACAGTAAAAAGGCAATGGACAAAAGCCAGTGACCGCTATTTCAATTACAAGATTCGGGAACTTCAAAAAGCTTATGATTCTTCGCTCCCTCCATCCGAGGCGTGGCGTCATCTGTTAGCAGAATCTATTTTCGATGGTTTGGGTATCGCAAATAATCGATTGCCGATGCGAAGATTATTCCGTTTTTTGCGGGAAACCATGCCAAATCCCAACGTTTTTCCTTTCAGGAACGTGTTGGAGCAAGGGCTTTCAATTGCCGGCCTCGATACCGAAACCAATGCCGGCTTCCTGACGCGACACGACTGGTCCCTCTCCAATACACGGCCCGCCAATCAACCGGAATCACGTATTCCTCAGGCTATTGCCATATGGTATATACTCTGCCAGGTGCCACTGCCGACAATATTGAATGAGCCGGTCACATCAAGCTGGATTCTGCTAACCAACATTGAAAGTATGAGCAAACCGGTCGGTGATGAGAGAAAAAATATTCTCTATGCTACCGTATATATCCCGGCAATTCATATCTTAGGGTCGCTCTTTCAGGACGATGAATTACTGAAACGCGCTTTTAAAGCTTGGAAAGAGGTGAAAATCAAAGTGCCCGGTTCGATTCTTGGCGCTTTTCAACGTTCAGGTCTGGAGGTTGAGATGATCAGGGATGACCCTGCAACCGTCTACCAGTTCAAGCACCTTTGCAAAGAAGGTCGGTGCAGTGAATGTGAGATCATGAAAATGATTCTTATACCTTGACTGATGACAGATAATTTGATAAGTTTGGATTCTTTTTGAGATCAGGGTATTGCCCGGTCGTCTAAAGGCAGGACAGCGGGTTTTGGTCCCGTCAGTGGGGGTTCGAATCCTCCCCGGGCAACTCATTTTTTAATGAAACCGATCAAGCAATA
>DATFNI010000420.1:0-12418 GCA_035266485.1 Balneolales bacterium | reverse complement strand
CCACAGAAGGGGCTGTGGCCAAGGGTCAGGTGAGCATCCGGAAAGGTGACTTGGTAGACTCTACGAAAGTGAATATGCTTCGAAGCCTGGCTAAGGCGCGGCAGGAGCGGGCCAGTCAGTTTGAGGTATGGCAGCAGTATTTTGGGGAGGTTCTTATCATCGTTGGAGTCGTGCTCGTCTTCTTCATGTACATCTACCTGTACCGAAAGCCGATTTATGATGAAAACAGCAAGTTTCTGTTGGTCTTCCTGGCCATGGCGCTTGTCATAGGAGCTACCGCCTTCGTGGTCCGCTTCGATAATATTTCAGCATATGTCGTTCCGATTGCCATCACCCCGATTATCCTGACCATCGTGTTTGATTCCCGGGTGGGACTCCTGACGACGATCACGTTGTCTATGCTCGCCGGAATGATGGTTGGGTACGATTTCGAATTCATGGTGGCAACCATCACGGCCAGCAGCATGGCTGTATATTCGGTACGGGATATCAAGAACCGGAGCCAGTTTTTCCTGTTTACACCGGGTTTGGTACTGGCGACATACGTGGTGGTACTTGCCGGATTCACGCTGAGTCGCCTTGGAGATTTCAGTCACCTTGGGGAACAGTTGATCAGCGTCGCGATCAATTCCGTGCTTATCTGGCTGACGTATCCGTTGATCCTGCTGTTTGAGAAGCTGTTCAAAGTGACCACTGACGTTACGCTTCTCGAACTCAGCGACACCAACCAGCCCTTGCTGAAGAAGCTGATGATGCGGGCTCCGGGAACATTTCACCATAGCTTGCAGGTGGCCAATCTTGCAGAGGCAGCGGCCACTGAAATCGGGGCAAATGCTTTGCTATGCCGCGTGGGTGCTCTGTATCACGATATCGGGAAAACCGAGAAACCCGAATATTTTGTCGAGAACCAGACGGCCGGGATGAATGGTCACAACAAGCTCAAACCACGGATGAGTGCGATCATCATTAAATCGCATGTGAGTAATGGTGTGAAAATGGCGGAGGAGGCCAGCCTCCCCGAAGTGGTTATTGATTTTATTCGTACGCATCACGGAACATCCCTGATTCGCTTTTTCTATGAAAAGGCACGGGAAAATACGGATAAGTCGTTTGAGATCCAGGAAGAGGATTTTCGCTATGAAGGGCCGATCCCGACGACCAAAGAAACCGGTATTGTAATGCTGGCTGATGGTGTCGAAGCATCCTGCCGGTCAATGACAGAGCCGACCTACGCCCGCATCGATAACCTGGTTAGCAACATCATAGATCAACGCCTGAAAGAGGGGCAGCTAAACGATTGCCCGCTGACCTTTAAAGATCTTCAGGAGATCAAAAAGAGATTTATGAATATTTTAGTTGGAATGTATCACGGCCGTGTGAAATATCCTGGTCAGGATGAAATGGAGAAGTCGCCGGAGGCCAAGGGAGATAAGAAAACCGCTTCAGGTAGTCACAAAGATACCGGCGAGCATAAAGGTTCGAAGCAGAGTGAACCCATCAATCCGATGATGATCAGTGATGCCCCTCCACCGCACCGGGATAAGAATGATGAGTGAAATCTGTCCAACAGATGAATGCCTTTGATGAGTCGCTCCGCTTGTATCTACAGTTTCTAAGACTCGAAAAGGGGCTCTCCGACAACACGTGCCATTCTTATGAAAATGATCTGCATCATTATCTGGATTATATTCAGGATACTTTTTCGGTAACAGAACCAGCAGGAATCGACTTGCGGCATATCGAGAGATATCTTGAGGAACTGATGTCGCTTGGCCTGGAAGTGAGTACGCTTGCGCGCAATATATCAAGCATACGGAATTATCATGCTTTCCTGATTTCAGAAGGATGGGCAGAAGCAAATCCGGCCGAGCTGGTCGACCTTCCGAAACAAATACGACATCTGCCCGAAGTATTGACGGTTGAAGAGGTCGAAGAAATACTCGATGCACCCGATGTTAACACTCCTGATGGATTGAGGGACAGGGCTATTTTGGAGTGCCTGTACGCAACAGGAATGCGTGTGAGTGAACTGGTTTCGTTGACACGCCAGCAACTCGTGCCGGAACTACAGCTCGTTCGTGTTCTGGGGAAGGGGAGCAAGGAAAGGCTGATTCCAATTGGGAGACCGGCTATCAACGCATTGACAGAGTACATGAAATCAGCCCGGCCGTTATTCCTTCGGATGGATAAGGAAACCGGGGACAGGTTGTTTTTGAATCAACGGGGAGGGCCCATAAGCCGGATGGGTGTTTATAACATCGTGAAAAAAGCTGCTAAAGAGGCAGGTATTCGTAAGAAAGTGTATCCTCATATTTTCAGGCATTCTTTTGCTACACACTTGCTGGAAGGCGGGGCAGATCTGAGGGATGTCCAGGAAATGCTCGGGCATGTGTCCATTCTAACGACTGAAATTTATACGCACGTCGATCGCACTTTCCTTCAGCGGACGTATGATGCATTTCACCCAAGAGCGTGATAAAGAGGATTAAGGAAATAGGAGGGGAACAAGACCGTGCCAGGCTAAGTCCCTACGTGTGATGTGGCTTGTGTGGCACAGGCGAGGACGACTGCACCAGCGAGTTATTTTGGGGGCCGTCAAGAGCCCGATAACGCTGGTTCACGCATCCTCACTTGAACCATACGTGTTGATTATCAACGGACTAATGACCACCGACGTCTGACCATCATCAAACACAAAAAATAAGGGCACCGGAATCCAATCCGAGTGCCCTTGCTGTGATTGGCTAGTCAGCAAAAGTTATCATTTGTTGTCGTCGGTTTTTTCCGCAGTCATTTTGATGATGACCTTTTGTGAGTCGTCACCAACATTAACTTTAACTTCTGATTCTTTATAACCTTCGGCGGAAATTTTGAGTGTGTAAGAACCTTGAGAAAGACCCTCGATCGTGAATGCTCCATTGTCATCGGTTGTGGCGCTCATGTCAGAGTCCTCAACCTCTACGCTGGCATCGCTGATCATTTCATTCGTCTCGGCATTAACTACTGTTCCGGTCAGTGTGTAGGTTGAATCACTGTTTATTGTAATCTGATGATTTCTGGCAACAGATTGTTGTGCAGTGAGAGAGCCAAACAAAACAACTGAGAAAATGGCAAGACAAAAAACAGACAAGCGTTTCATTTTATTTACCCCTTAATTGAAGTTGAATGATCGAATTGTTTCAATACATTTATATCAACAATTCACTTGCAAAATTATATGTGACGTTGTAATAAGAATACTATTAAGTGGCGAAGAAACAGCAGTTGTGGCGCATTAACTATATGAGGGGCAAAAGGTTAGAAAGATCTAATGTTTTAGAGAAAATGGTATTGCTTAGCCTCTCATCCAGATACTCAGTACCTTGGAAAACGACAAAAGCCGATCGGTGAATTACAGAGAAGAACCTTATGAAAGAAGAATCCAGCGACGCTATACAAGCCATCATATGGGATGATGATCATCTCAAAATAATTGATCAGACCTATTTGCCTGCAAGGACGGTTTACATCGAACTCAAGGATATCGGGCACGTCTGGGAGGCGATACGCAAAATGAGAGTTAGGGGGGCTCCGGCGATAGGGATAACCGCCGCTTACGGATTGTACCTGGGAATCCGGCAGCTGGAAGTCAGGGATTTTGACAGTATGTGGCTTGAACTCGAAAGGTTATCAGAGTATTTGGGGCAATCGCGGCCGACTGCCGTGAACCTCCAGTGGGCGCTCGGCCGCATCAAAAAAACGGTGTACGCCAATAAGGAATTATCAGTGAATGACTTGAAGGATCTGATCCTGAAGACAGCCGTTACAATTCATGAAGAGGATAAACGGATTTGTCGCCGAATAGGTCTGAATGGAGTAGACCTTGTTCCAAAGAACTGCGGTATCCTTACCCACTGCAATACGGGCAGCCTGGCGACCGGACAGTATGGGACGGCGCTGTCGGTCATATATCATGCTTTTATAGCCGGCAAAGGGATTCACGTTTGGGTGGATGAAACCCGTCCCTATTTACAAGGAGCCCGTCTTACGGCATGGGAACTACAGCAGGCGAAAATTCCGATGCATCTGATTACCGATTCCATGGCGGGTTATCTCATGAAACTGGGAAAGGTGGATATGGCCATTGTGGGAGCCGACAGGATTGTTGCTAACGGCGACACAGCAAATAAAATAGGCACATATAGCGTGGCGGTACTTGCGAGACAACACAATATTCCGTTTTACGTGGCTGCGCCCCTGTCGACTTTTGATATGAGCATGAAAAGCGGGGACGAGATACCAATCGAAGAGCGCGATGCCGACGAAGTAAGGATGATCCGCAATCAACATATCGCGCCAGAAAAGGTACCGGTTTTTAATCCGGCTTTTGATGTGACACCCGGTGAATTGATAACGGCTTTTATTACAGAAAAAGGGATTATCAAACCGGATTATAACAAAACGCTGCCCTCATTATTTGAAAAGGGGTAGTATTCCTTTACGCTTATCTCACTTTATTTTAGCCAAATAGGCAATTTATTGAGATTGCCGGGTCTGCATTTCAATAGCTTCCAGAACAGCCTCGCCCTGGATGCCATAGTGACTCTCCTCCCAGACGACACGGCCGTTTCTGATAAGAAGAAGCTGAGGGCTTTCATGTCGAATTCTGAAGCGATCAGCCACCGCATTCGACACCGGTCTTGATGCTATGACATCAAGATAATAGATATCGGCTGCCTGTATGACTTCAGAATCAATGATTTTTAGCCTGCGGTATGCCTGCGCACTTACCGCACAGCGCGTACTGTGCTTGTATATAACCTGAGGCCGGTTGTTCGAGTCAGAGATGATTTGATCTATCTGATCCTCACTTGATAGGGTTTTCCAGTCGTTCTCCATGCTTCTTGATCGCTTGAATAAAGTCATATAGCTTCGGTAATAAGTTGAAAGTTAGCCGCCCCGCGGAAAGATGCAACGACTGATATATGAATTCGTCAGGGAAAAGTTGTTGAGCACAGCCCAGAGTCTTGTCAACTCTTCCCTGATGATTGATTTGTTCGGATTAAGTTGTCCGTGCAGTTTAAACTTCGACAAGTTGTTTATCATACTGGCTGAATACATCTTCAAGTTTGCTCAGCCCGAGTCCCCTGCGGAGGATAATCGCATGGTCATTCGTCATGTCGATGATCGAAGTTTGCTGTTTCGTCAGGTTCTGTTCATCGTCGATTATATAATCAACCTGCTTATCCATGAACGTGAACAATTCGTCCCTGTCCAGGTATAATTCATTCTGTTCGTTCAGATCCGGACTTTTGGCTGTGGTAGAGAGCAACGGATCCCCCAACTCCGCTACCAGTTTTTGACATATGGGATAATCCGGCACCCGAACGCCAATGGTCTTTCGTTTTGGATGCTGAAGCAAACGCGGCACAGCCTTCGTAGCCGGCAAAACAAATGTGTAAGGCCCGGGAATCAGCCGTTTGATAATCTTAAAGTTATCATCTGAAACAATTGCAAATTTTGAAATGCCGGATAAAGAATCACAGATAAGTGTCATTAAATGATCCTCCTTGAGCTGCCTTATCTGCCGGATTCTGTCAACACCCTTTTTGTTATCAAAAACGCAACCGAGGGCGTATTGGCTGTCAGTAGGAAACAGGATCACAGCCCCCTGATGCAGGTAGTCGCTTACCTCAAAGATTCTTTTCTGGTGAGGAGTAACTGGATGGATTTTAATCTTCGTTGCCATAGGTTTAACCTCTTCTTAGTGAACTATTTGGAGAAGGTTACCATTATTAAATTGCGGGTGATTCACCCATTATGTTTATAGAGTCCTGTAGTAAAAAGTACCAAGGCGGGACAAAACGTTCATCGTTTTCCCATCTCTGATAATACAAGCTGAAGTTACAAATCTGGAAACAAAAATCGAGAACACTAAACAAAAACATTATGAGTACCTCAATTCAGGCATATTGGCTGGGACATTCAACATTTCGTTTTGTGAGTCCGAATGGATCGGTTATTTATGTTGATCCCTTTTTAACAAATAATCCCAAAACTCCGGACAGTGAAAAAAATCCGGATAAGATTGACTACATACTGCTCACCCATGGCCATGAAGATCATGTAGGCGATACTATCGATCTGGCAAAAAAAACGGGTGCCAGGGTACTTGGGATCCTGGAATTGGTAGGTCTGTTGCAAAAACACGGACTGCCTCAGGATAAATCACTGGATATTAATAAGGGTGGTACTGTGGCGTTCGATGATTTTAAGGTGACCATGACATCGGCCAATCATAGTTCTTCGTTTCGCGGCGAGTATGCAGGAGATCCTGCCGGATTGGTGATCCGGTTTTCCGATGGATACACGGTTTATGATGCCGGCGATACGAATATCATGCCGGATATGGCACTCTACGGAGAATTATACAAACCGGATATGGCACTGCTTCCAATTGGAGACCATTACACGATGGATCCGGTCGAAGCCGCATTGGCTGTAAAATTGATCAAACCCAAAATCGCCGTACCCATTCACTATGGAACCTGGCCGCCTCTAACGGGATCGCCTCAAAAATTCAAGGAGTTGGTTGAAAAAGAAACCTCAACCCAGGTTTTGATCCCGAAGGTCGGTGAGAATTTCATGAAATGAATCGGGAGTGGCTCCTGATGACATCTTTCACACGAGGGTATTTCCTTGTCCCCTCGGTGGGACTTACAAAGGGTGTTCGCGGCATTTGTAAATGACGGACTCGTCTAGCGTGCAAACTGCCGTAACACACCCACCTTAGTCCTCCTTCAAGGGAGGAGATCTCTGAATGCCATTCCGCACTTACGGGTCTTCCATCGTAAAAATTCATACGAAGCGGAAGGTGACTGATAGTGAAAGGCTACATGCCTGCCGCCTGATAGCTTCCGGAAGCGGCCAGCATCAGGAAAACAATGACACCGGTTATGGTCACGTAGAACCAGATGGGCCAGGTCCATCTGGCTATTTTTTTATGCCGGGCATAGTTTCCTTTGTACGCACGGGTTAATGTGATGAGCACAAGAGGAACAATAGCTGTTGCCAGGATTATATGAGAGACCAGAATGAAATAATAGATGGGGCGAACCATCCCCGTGCCTATGAAATGAACATCCCCTGCCGCATAGTGATAAATCAGGTAAGAGACCAGAAAGGCAACGGATAAACCGAAAGTCGTCCACATCACCTTTCTGTGCTGGTCCTTCTTTTTCTTCAGGATAAGCACCAATCCGACCAAAAGTAAAATTGTGCAGGTTAGATTGATGCATGCATTCAACAAAGGGAGATATTTCATAGGATCAATATTAACAATAAGTGTCTTGAAGAGTTGAAATGGCCAGATTGTTGCTTGCCGCAACTCTTTTATGAAAAAGGTATGAATTAGATAGTAAAAAGTGATCAAATAGTAGGAAATTTTGCCAAATAGGTCTTATTTTCACGCTGTCCAAAAAGCCTTCCATGTTGTGTGATAGTGTGCAGGGACTTTGACGGACATCAGCTTTTATTTGGACTTTTTCTAAATAGGATATTTACTTCTGTTACTTAGGTTTTCTCCCTTATATTTAGGCGATTTTTTTACGGCTAGTATCAGAAGGATTTCACTAATAAAGCAGGTCAAGTATGTCTCAGATTTTCCCCCGTTGGGCGAATCGGGTACCAAAAAGAATGCTTATCGCGACAATTGTCGTGCTAAACGCATTGGTTTTTGGTGTGTGGTATTTTTTCTCTCCCTACTTTCTATGGGTTGGATATCAGCCTACGCAACCGGTTCCTTACAGCCATGCTATACACGCAGGTAAGCTAGGGATCGATTGCCAGTACTGTCATACCTCCGCTTTTAGATCGCCCCACGCCAATGTTCCTCCAACACAAACTTGTATGAACTGTCACAGCCAGGTTCTCACGAACGATGCCCGGCTGGATAAGGTGCGCGAAAGTTTTAAAACCGGAAAAGCCATCCAGTGGATTCGTGTCAACCAGCTGGCCCAGTACGTGGAATTCAATCACAGTGCTCACGTGAATGCAGGTGTAGCATGTCAGACGTGTCACGGCCGGATCGACAGGATGACCGAAGTAAGACAGGCAAAACCGTTAAGTATGGGCTTCTGCATCAATTGCCATAGAAATCCGGCGCCCTACCTGCGTCCTAAAGACAAAGTAACAGCTATGGGTTGGACACCGCCGGGTAACGCCGAAGACTTTGGCCGAAAGATCATGGAAGAAGAAAACCTGCATCCGCCAGTGTACTGTAACGGCTGCCATTACTGATCGATCGTCATTGAATTGAAGATCTCACAAAAAAGCGAAGACATTTTCAACTGTTCTATATGACTACCAAAAAGACGGAACAATCAACTTACTGGAGAAGTCTTAATCAGCTCGCCAATAACGAGGAATACAAGAAATTCGTGGAACGCGAGTTTCCGGAGAACGCATCTGAATTGAAAGATGGCATGACACGCAAGAACTTCCTGCATATCATGGGCGCATCTATTGCCCTTGCAGGATTGGCTGCCTGTCGTCGTCCTGTTGAAAAGATCCTTCCCTACCGCACCCGGCCGGAAGACATGGATCCTGGAAATCCGCTGTTTTATGCAACGGCAATGCCTTACAGGGGAGCACTGACCGGTTTGGTTGTAAAAGCCCGTGAGGGGCGCCCAATTAAGATTGAAGGGAATGAAGATCATCCGGGAAGTTTGGGGAATACGAACCTTCAGCAACAGGCATCGGTGCTGGGCCTGTATGACCCGGATCGTTCACAAGGTATCACGCAAAAAGGGCAGAAAAAGAGCTGGAGTGATTTTGTCTCCTTTGCAAAACAACAATTTACTCCCGATACCCGTGTCGCATTTCTCTGTGAAGCTAACTCTTCGCTGACGTTGAACGGACTTAAACAGCAGGCTCTTAAGAAATTCAAAAAGGCAACCTGGGTTACGTATGAACCCTATGGCGAACAGAATGCCACTGCAGGAACATTGCTGGCTTTTGGGAAAAAGCTTCGCACATTTAACCATTATGATAAGGCAAAAGTAATTGTTGCTCTCGACAGCGACTTCCTGTTGGAAGGAGCCGAAAACGTGATGAACATCGGTAATTTTGCCAGAGGACGCCGGGTAATGAAGACCAGCGACAATATGAGTCGCTTGTACTCGGTTGAAGCCAATTACAGCCTTACCGGCTCCAACGCAGATCACCGGCTTCGTGTAAAACAAGCTGAAGTCGAACCCTTCATCTTTGCATTGGCCGCGGAGCTTTCAAAACGCGTGTCCGGCCTGGAAGCCTACAGTGGTTATGCAAATAAATTTAGCGATCATCACTGGATCAGCACCCTTGTTGAAGATCTTAGCAATCACAAGGGCGAGAGCATCGTAGTTACAGGTACGGAACAGACTCCTGATGCCCACGCTGCCGTAGCTGCTATGAACCTGGCCCTTGGCAACGTCAATCGTACGGTTTCTCATTATTCAGTTCCTCATTTTGATGAGGGTGATGATACCCAGCGTTTCTACCAACTGGTCAAGGATCTAAAAGGTGGCCAGTATGATGCCTTGGTAATCGTCGGCGCCAATCCGGTATACACCGGTCCTGCCGATCTGGACATTGCCTCTGCGATAAAAGCTGTCAAGACCAGCGTACAACTCTCGGATTATGATGATCAGACGGCAAAAGTCGTTGACTGGCATGTCAACAGGGCTCATTATCTCGAAAGTTGGGGTGATGGAGCCGCCTTTACCGGCGAAATTTCGGTGATTCAACCTTTGATTCTGCCTTTATTTGATGGCAAGAGCAATATTGAACTGATGAATGCAGTGGTCAATGGTACCGATGCGAAGGGATATGACATGGTGCAGGATACCTGGAAAGCTATTCTTCCCAAGCCATTGAATCCCAATTGGGAAAAACTGCTTCACGATGGTATCTATCCCGGTACGGGTTATAGTGATGAGAATGTGCGTATATCCGGAGATCTTGCATCTACAGCCTCTCAGGCGCTGAAAAACCTTTCAATACCCGATGAAAACAAATATGAACTGATCATCAAACCGGATCCCAAGATTATTGATGGCCGTTATGCCAATATCGGCTGGTTGCAGGAACTGCCGTCCCAGATTACCAAGGTGACCTGGGATAATGTGGCCCTCATGAGCCTGAAAACAGCGGGTACTATCGGTGTCAGAAACCAGGATGTTATTGAAATCACTTCGGGTGGCAAGATGCTCAAACTTGCTGCGTGGATTCTCCCGGGACATGCCGAGAACAGCATTACGGTTTACACCGGATATGGCCAGACGGGCATAGGCCGTATAGCGAGTGATGATTTTGGTTGGAATAAAGATGACAACCCCCGTACAATGGTCAAACGCAATGCGTTCAGCTTTGTGACGACGACCAATCCTCTCTATTATAATGATGTGAAGATCAAAAAGACCGGAGAATTATATCCGATCGCAACAACGCAGGATCATGGTTCGATGGAGGGAAGGGCGATTGTTCGGGAAGCGAACATCAGTGAGTATCGCAAAAATCCACATTTCGCCCCGGAAATGGTTGAAATTCCGGGTAAGAAGGAACAATCCCCGGGTCGCAGGGATAAAGAAGAGTTTACTATTCCCTTATTTGATGCCCACCGTTTCCCCAAGTACGAACCGCAGTGGGGTATGTCGATCGATCTGAATACCTGTGTGGGTTGTGGAACCTGTACGGTTGCATGTCAGTCTGAGAATAACATTCCTATTGTAGGAAAGATCGAAGTGCGAAAAGGTCGGGAAATGCACTGGATACGCACCGACCGGTACTATATAGGTGATTCTGATAATCCCAAAGTGGTTCATCAGCCGATTCCATGCATGCAGTGTGAGCTGGCACCATGCGAGGAAGTTTGTCCGGTAGCGGCGACCACGCACAGTGAAGATGGTCTGAATCAGCAGACGTATAACCGTTGCATCGGTACCCGTTACTGCTCCAACAACTGTCCGTATAAAGTACGCCGTTTCAACTTCTTCAATTATTCCCGTGAATTTTTGACGACCGGTAAAGATCCGGAAATCGTACAAATGGCCATGAATCCCAATGTGACTGTTCGTTTCCGCGGTGTGATGGAGAAATGCACCTACTGTGTACAACGCATCAAACGGGCCAAGATCGAAACACGAAATAAGACCAATTCTTATATACCTCCTGAAGGTATGGTCAAAACGGCTTGTCAGCAGGCATGTCCGGCTGATGCCATTGTCTTCGGGTTGGTGAACAAGGATGACACAGATGTTGTCAAACAAAAGCTCAACGAACGTAGTTACCTGTTGCTTGGCGAACTTAATACCCGACCCAGAACCTCGTATATGGGCAAGCTTCGCAATCCAAACGAAAAAATGGTGTAAAGGAAGAGACAGGACAAGATCATAACAATTGGTAAAGAACTAGAACATGAGCAATAAATACGAATATCAACCGGCGGCGCCTGTTGTTCAGGGAAATCACGATTTCGCCAGTATAACAGCGCTAATCGGTGATGTGCCACTGAAGAAATCTCCACCAGGCTGGTATGTGGCCTTTGGCGTGGCCAACTTGCTGTTACTTGTTATGGTCAGCATGTTTGGCTGGGAAGTCTACGAAGGTATCGGTGTTTGGGGTATAAATATTCCAGTAGCTTGGGGATGGGCTATTATCAACTTTGTATGGTGGGTCGGTATTGGACACGCTGGTACGCTGATTTCGGCTATCCTGCATCTTTTCCGCCAGCATTGGCGTACGGCTATTAACCGATTTGCCGAGGCCATGACCATCTTCGCGGTTATGTGTGCCGGTATGTTCCCGCTCTTTCACGTTGGTCGTGTGTGGGTGGTCTACTGGGTATTCCCGATTCCAAACCAGATGGAGATCTGGCCGAATTTTAACTCCCCACTGCTCTGGGACGTGTTCGCGGTTAGTACGTACTTCACGGTGTCACTGCTGTTTTGGTACATGGGACTTATCCCTGATTTTGCCACGATGCGCGACCGCGTGACAACCAAGCTTAAAAAGGTCGTTTACGGTATCTTCGCCCTTGGCTGGACGGGCAGCAACCGCCACTGGCACAATTACGAGAAAGCCTACATGATCCTGGCCGGTCTGGCTACTCCTCTGGTGCTTTCGGTGCACACGATCGTGTCGTTCGATATGGCTGTCTCACTGATTCCGGGATGGCACAGTACGATATTCCCGCCCTACTTTGTTGCCGGGGCTATTTATTCCGGATTTTCGATGGTGCTCTGTCTGATGATCATCACACGGAAGATCTATGGTATGGAAGACATCATGAATGTGGATGTCATGGAGAAAATGAACATTGTCATGATGGTTACCGGCGATCTGGTCGCCTTCTCCTATTTGATGGAAGGATTCATCTCCTGGTACAGCGGCTTTATCTATG
>DATFNI010000419.1:0-6191 GCA_035266485.1 Balneolales bacterium | reverse complement strand
CCGATTTTGCTCCCCCGTAAATAGGAAATCGCGACCCAAAGAGTCAAAAGTATTCTCATCGATGCCATTTACCTGATAACTGCCCAATACGGTTGCTGAAAAACCAGACCTGATACCAAGATCAAGCACTCCTAACCATTCATAACCATGTGATTTACTGTGTGCCCGGTAACGTGGCATGGGAAAAAAGAACTGGTCGAAATAAGTCCGAAACGTAATTTTCCCCGAGAATTTGAGTCTCAATCCAGCATAAAATCCCTGTTCATTCTGCGGGATACCCGATTTCTGGGAGGTTGCGTTCCCGAAAATAGATTGAAAACGATAGTCATAGTTTCGCCAGGAGACAAGTAGTTCAGCATTTTTGTTCAAACGAGACCGAATTCCGGTGATAAATGCATAAGCATTATTATAACTTCTTGCTGCTTCACCAAAAATGATTTGATTTGCCAGATGAAGCTGATAATCGAGACTTACGACTTCCGCGTCCGTTCCTGAAAAATAATAGAGACGGTAGTATCGGTCATCGGGAGCGATATAGTGATTGAAACGATTATGGTATGCCGTCAATCCTACATTGCCACATGCGAATATCCATTTCAGATGACCTCCGTACATCATTGCCCCGTTGTCGTAGCGTCGTTCGAACTCGGTTGGCGTGCGGTAATAACCGGTAAAGCTTGGATATGCAACGGTGTCTCCATCAATGATGGAGGCGCTGTATCGGCGACGTGAGAAAAAAAGTGTTGCTGACAGACGATTTCCAACAGTGGCTGCAAACCCACGGAAGAAATGGTTTTCATCTGTGGAGGTATAAGGCCGCAATCCCCGTCCGTTCAGAATGGCACCGGTAACCACTTCAGTGCCCATTCCCATTGATCCGCTGGTACGGATATTGAGTCCCTGGCCGAAGTTCAGGCTATAATCCCCGACAACCAATCGGCGCAAAATACCTACGTCATAGACAGCGAAATGCCCGGATGTATAGTCGAATCCCAGTTTGCCGTCCCATCGTTCTCCGGGATCTTTGTCCTGAGTGATATTAAGCGACAGATGCCTGTTGTAAAGCGTTAGCCGCTGATAAGCATGTGCGGGGCCCCCGAGATAACCCGTCTTGCCGGAATCAGCCTGATAACCTTTTTGATGCGTGAGCGTCTGTTGAACCCTCGCAAGATACTGACCGCGAAAACCGTCGGTCCAGAAATGGAAATTTTTGTGTAATGACGATCTGCTGATTCTCAAAAATGGTTGAATACGTTTTAACGTCACTTTTCCAATGCCTTTTATTTTTTTAAGTTCGGAGAGTTTCTCAAACAAATGGGTTTGCCTGTATGCCACAATCCGATTTGCCATTTCCGGATCCAAGGCTGGAATTTGCTGCAGTTCGTCAGCAGACGCCGTATTCGGATCCATCGGGTGTTGAATCAACTGTTCCAGGAAATTCATCTCTTGTTCTGCAGTGGATGTTGCATCACCGGATTCCGATTTTTCAGCACTCAGCTCCGATTGGTCTTCTATTATTCTGAGAGTGGAATCCTGAACCTGCGGGTACGCATTGACAGACATAAGAAGCAGGCTGGCAATAAGAAGCAGACATTTTTTCATGGTTCTACAGGTTTAAGCCGATATCAATTCCCGGGCTCCAACCCAACCACGGATGGTGCTGTGCTACTATGTTTGCACTAAGGCGGCCGATACTGATGCCGGAACCGATGGCATATGTCGTCGGTTTCGTAGTCACTCCAACCCGCAATGCAAATACTGAAACCGGATGCCATTCAATACCCGATCTCACCGATACAGGGAAGCGAATATCCTTTTGGATTCCTGTGGTGATGAAAACCTTTGAGGCTGGCATCCAGGATAGTCCGATATCAAGGGTTTGAGGGAGAGGCTCCAAAGCTTTTCCCAGCTTTGGACTATTGATGTTGGTTGCAAAGGCACCAATCCAGAGGCGTGGGAGTGCGCGGATTCCAAAACCGGCATCAATGCCGAACTGGCCGGCCGAACCATAGGGCGGGGCCAGTGAAATTCTCGTATATGTAACCCTGAGTCCGACCCTAACAAACTTAAAACGTCTCATGCCGACGACAAGGAAGCGGGTTTGTCTGTACAGGTTGTTACCAAATGAGTTGGCCCCACCGCCCACCGTCAGATTATCATGATTCCAGGTGAAGGTACCCGCGTAATCTGTCAGTTCCGCGAGGTTGTAGTTCCGGCGTGTATATACTGAGAAAGTGGTCTTATCGACAGGGACCATCGCCGGGTTTCCAAAAACTTGCCAGGAATCATCAGGCATCGCGGTAACGGCACCGGCAAGTCCCGACAGCCGGGCACCCATTAGTGCCTGGGCGTAGCTCACACCACCGCAAAACAGAAAAAGTGACAACAGACAGGTTGTACGTGCGTTAATAACGCTGAAAATCCCTCTCTTTCTTCGTATCATGATCCTCTCTCAATGAATGTACTCAGTTATCCCGCCAAATGAAGGCATTTACTTTATATGACACACAACTTCGCCGGTCATTACAGAATGATTGGAAAAAAATAGTTTACTTAAGTTTTCTAATCTTATTGATTGGCGGCTGGAATGCCCGGGCCCAGGAACTGGATTGTACCGTTTCGCTGGATATGAGCCAGGTAAACAGCTCAAATGTGGATTATCTGAAAAACCTGAAACCGTCAATAGAATCGTACATCAACGACTATCACTGGACCTCAGACAAGTTTCAGGATTACGAACGTATCAAGTTCAATATCCAGGTGATTATCAATCAGGTGGATAATAACTACAACGTTAAGGCCACATTGGTCATACAGTCGCAGCGCCCCATCTATAACACGGTTTCACAGACACCTATCCTGGTGTCGTCGGACGACTGGAACTTCAATTATCCGCCTAACAAAAGCATCGTCCATGACGAGTTTCAATATGATGATATCGCCTCGATGCTTGATTACTACAGCTATCTTGTTCTTGGATTTGATTATGACACCTTTTCCCTGATGGGAGGGACACCATATTTCACAAAGGCCCAGAAAGTGGTTGACCTGGCTCAGGGTGTTGGTGCCGGCGGGGGATGGAGTTCCTCGTCCGGGCCGCGGAGTCGATACACATTGATCACCGATTTGCTTAATCCTAATTATGCAGGAATCAGGAAATACAATTATATCTATCATCGAAAGGGACTGGATATGTTCACCATTAACGCAGAGAAGGCCAGGGAGAATATCCTGCAGGCATTGAACATCCTTTACCAAACTCAGCAGAATACGACAGACAACTATCCATTTGACCTGATCTTTAATACAAAGTATAAAGAGTATGTCTCCGTATTTCAGGATGCCAAAGTGGATCAGCGACTCGAGGTTTATCGCCTGCTGACTAAAATGGATACGGGTCATATCACCGAATACGACAAGCTTAAAGGCGGTGGAGACTGATAGGCGACAGGTTTTCCAAACCATTGAAGAGAGAGCATCATTCTTCCGAGAGTCCTACAAAGATAAGAAAGGCTGATTGAGCATCCCTGTAAGTGCAGTTCCCCGCGCTGGGTAAAAAATTACAGCCGATGGTCAGGAGCCAACGGCTGTAATTGGCATACAATTATTTATTCCAGTTTCTTCCGTTTCCGTTCATCATCTTGCCTCTTTGACCCCATAATGGTACAAATTTTTGTTGTTGATCGGTTGTCAGTATCTGTGCAAGTTTGGCATGCGTTGCATTTCTGACAGGGAGCATTTGGCCTTGCATAGCCTGGCGATTTCCTCTATATAAGCCGCGCAGCGAATCCTGTTTGGCAAAATGTTGCTGCAAAACAGCTTTGAATTGAGCCTGTTGCTGTGTGGTAAGGCTGAGCTGTTGTGTCCAGTAAGTCATTGCCCGATTTAACCTGACCTCACTATTTACAGGACCACGGTTCCCGCCACGGCCTTGTGCGTTTACAGATGAATTGAATATGAAGGAAAGGCTTAATGACAGTAAAACTGCCAGTGCAGTTAATCCTATCTTGCGATAAACTGTTACAGGTTTCATAAGTCACTCCAATGGAATTATTGTTTAAATGGTATTTTAAGACTTATTTATCTTAAACTAGTTTTATGACGAACGAACGGAACGTTTAGTTGTACATTTACCTTGCCTTTGTACCGGAATAAAGAGCTGGTAAAATGGTATCTTTAATCCCCTTTTTTGTATTCTATGCATCAGAAGTAATCTGAGAGATGATGATAAATTTCGTATTATACAGCCCGGAAAAGCGGTTACAGAATTAAAAATAGTCAAGAAAAGTTTTAATTATGAAATTTCATATTTGTATTAAACAGGTTCCGGACATAACGGCTCCCATCAGTATCAGAAATGGAGAACTGGTTTTTGAAACGGATCGCGTTGTGCTGGACGCTTACAGCGCGTCGGCTGTCGAGGAGTCTTTGGTTTTAACCGAGAAGCATGGCGGAGAGACAAGTATCATTTCAATTGGTCCGGACAAGGTGAAAGAAACAATTCGAAAAGCGCTGGCGATGGGTGCGGAAAAGGCAACACACATTAAGACAGATGAGAATGCCTCACTCGATTCTTCTGTTTTTGCACGTTTGCTGGCAGCGTATTTTGAAAAAAATCCGGATTATGAGGTTATCCTCCTTGGCAAGCAGGCCCAGGATACCGATGCGGGGCTGACCGGATCGATGCTGGCAGAAAAAATGAATCTTTCCTATGCGACAAACGCCGTTGGGTTGGAGTATGATGAATCGGCGAATAAAATGATTGTGACACGGCAAGGAGATGCAGGTCAGGAAGTGATTGCACTGCAGATACCTTGTCTTATTACTTGCTCCAACGATATGAATGATCCCCGCATCCCGAATCTTCGTGGTATCATGCAATCTAAAAAGAAACCGGTGGAGGAGATATCGCCGGATGACTTGGGTTATCCGTCTGATAAACTGCAACAATTAGCGTCTACGGAAATCACGGGATATGAACCGATGCCCGAACGCCAGCCTGGCAAAAAGCTGGAAGGGGAACCGGTGGAATTGGCTAAACAGCTGGTCGATCTGCTTCAAAACGAAGCAAAAGTATTATAGAACGTGGATTCAATGAATTTTTAACACTATTCAGAATAATCATTATGAGCACGATTTTAACATATGTTGCGGTTAGTAACGGGAAACTGAAACGGTCATCTCTGGAGGTTCTGTCACATTGCCGCGAATTGGCAAAAGTCAACGGATATAAATCAGAAGCGGTGATTATCGATTCCAATGCTTCCCGGTTTGCAGAGCAAGTAGCCAAATATGGGCCTGACACTGTTTATGTGATAGAGCACCCAATATTCAGGGACCATATGAACCAACCGTTATTGGATGCCCTTGAGATGGTTGTCAAACAATCCAATCCAATGCTTACTGCTTTTGCTTCAACAGAGGCTGTTAAGGATGTACTTGGCGCTCTTGCCATGCGTCTCGATGCAAAGGCGTTGCCCGATGTGGCATCGTTTGAGCTGAAAGATGGAGCGGTCGAGTCGCTTCGCCCGATAATGGCCGCCAAGTTGATGGCAAGAACGAAAGTTGTTGGGGACCGAATGCTCGTTTCCGTTCGTTCCGGTTCATATGATGTGTCAGAGTCGGAAATTCAGCCGGAAATAAAGAAACTCGATTTCACATATAATGAAAATGCGCTAAAGATGGAGCTACGCGACATTATCACCAGCTCCGGCGGGGGCGTGGATCTTGCTGAGGCTCCGGTTGTCGTTTCTGGTGGTCGTGGCATTAAAGATGAAGCGGGCAAAAAGATGGTACACGATCTTGCCGACCTGATGGGTGGAGCGGTTGGTGCCTCCCGAGCGGTCACTGAGTCAGGACTTTTTCCGGCTACTGCACAGATAGGCCAGACCGGGAAGGTTGTATCACCACAGATCTATTTCGCTGTGGGTATTTCCGGGGCAATCCAGCACGTAGCAGGCATGTCGAATAGTAAGGTTATCGTGGCAATCAACAAAGATCCTGAAGCACCGATCTTCGACATTGCTACATACGGACTGGTCGGCGATTTGTACAAGATTTTACCCCCGCTCATCGAGGAAGTAAAAAAAGCCCAAAGTTGATATTAGCTAAATAAATATTGAAACGGATTTTGACTTGATGATCAATTCAAAATTCATAATTCAAAATTCATAATTTTAGTTTGGTGGAAG